>JBLNCO010000108.1:0-11911 GCA_050260715.1 Hyphomicrobiales bacterium
GTTACACCACTCGGCAGTTCGCTCGCGCGCCGGGCGCCGCGGCACTCCTACGGTACCGTGAACCGCCCCACTCTGCACCATCCGCTGGCCCTCGACCGGCCTCGTACGCGGCCGGCTATTCGGTCGTGCCGGGCTCGAGGAGCAGGGTGCAGAGCGCGCCGGTCACCCAGGTGTGCCACCGTTCGATGGACCAGCCGTAGCCATCCACAAAGGCGAATGCAACGCGCGGCTCGCTCAGCCCGGCCATGATGTCCCCCGCCCCTTCCGGGTCCAGCCCGCGGCGGAGCGCTCCCATGCTCGCCAGGCGCTCGACCGCTCGCCCGATGCCCATCCGGTGCCGGCGGATGCCCTCGGCGTAGACCTCCGCCAGCTCCGCATCGATGCCCGCCGCCGACATCGTAGCCTTCACGATGTCGCCGCAGTTCGAGCAGATGGACGCGGTGATTGCGGTCGCCCGGTGGATCAGCGTCCGCGGGTCATCCGCCTCGAAGACCGATGCGGCAATCTGGCGCACGTTCCCTTCGTCGTCGATGAGGGCGTTGAGCTCGCGGACGATGGCCGCCTTCGAGCCGAGGCTGTCGTAGATGGTCTGCACTGAGACGCCGGCGACCTCGGCGATCCGCGCGATGGAGGTGCCCTGGTAGCCGCGCTCCACGAAGAGCTGCCGGGCGGCCTGCACGATGTCGCGCTTTGTTTGTTGAGCCTGCCGCTCCCGGCGTGTGGGAAATGTCACTTGACTCGCCCTCCAGTGATCTTATTATCACTCAAGTCAGTGGAATGAGAATCAAATAATTCCACACAGCGAAAGGAGTCCAATGGCAACCGCAGCTACCTCCACCGTCAGCGTCCCACGAATCGAGACAAGCATCGCCCGCTGGTCAGGGCTGGCCGGGCTCCTGTTCGCCGTCTCGGTCGCCGCGTTCAACATCGTCGCGCAGGCCGTCGGCACCGACCCGGCGCCCGATGCCGCCGCCGACGAGATTCTCCAGCACGCCCGCGACCACAAAGACGTCATCGAGTTCTCATTCGGTTGGGTGGCCGTCAACGTCGTCCTCCTCGGCATCTTCATCTCGGGGCTCTACCAGCGCGTCCGCGAACGGGCGCCGATCTTCGCGCGCCTCGGGCTCGTCGGAGCGATTGTCCTGATGGTCTTCTTTCCGCTGAAGAACGTCCCGGTCGCCCTCATCGTCGCTGGCGCCGACTCGCTCGCTTCGCAGCCTCAGCTCGTCGAGGCGCTCTGGCGGCTGCAGCTCGCGACCTTCGCGCTCGCGCAGCTCGTGTTGGGGCTCGCACTGGTGGGGTTCTCCGTTTCCGCGGCTCGTGCCCGGCTCGTGCCGAACTGGGTCGCCTACGCGGGGCCGCTCGCGGCGCTCACGCTGATCGCCGGCGCGGCGCCGCTTTCGCTCCAGGTCGAAGGTTCGAACGCGGTGCGTTTCGGCGTGATCGGCTTCGTGTCGTGGCTGGTGTTCGTGGGTTGTTCGGGCGTGCTCGTGTGGCGAGGACGCTAACAGGTTCCTGGTGCCGAAGGTGGGAGTCGAACCCACACGAGCTTGTGGCTCAGCGGTTTTTGAGACCGCCGCGTCTGCCATTCCGCCACTTCGGCACGGGGCGATGATACAGGGCACGCCCTGCGCGGCGCACGAAAAACCCGCCTCGCAGGGCGGGTCTCCATTTGCGAAAGGTGGAGCGGAAGACGAGGCTCGAACTCGCGACCTCCTCCTTGGCAAGGAGGCGCTCTACCACTGAGCTACTTCCGCCCGCGAGGTCAGTATAGCATGGCCGCACCTTCGGCCAACCGCCTACCGGGCCCGGAGCAGCCCCTCCAGCAGGGTCGCGACCGGGTCCGTGTCGCCGTTCTCGGCGAGCACTTCGTCGGCCGCGTCGCGCGCGTAGCGGTCGCTGTGGGCGAGCGCTACGCCCCGCCCGGCCCATGCGAGCATCGGGGCATCGTTCACGCTATCGCCGACCGCAAGCACCCGGCTGCGGTCGATATCCAGGCCGGCGCAGAGCAGCGAGAGCGCGTGGCCCTTGTTCGCCTCGGGCGCGACCGCCACCGTGACGCTCGGGAAGTCGAGCACGTGGAGCGCCTCGCCGTGGAGCCCGGCCAGGTGACGATGGATGCCGCTCGCCTCTTCGTGCGTGCTGATGATCCCCACGCCCGTTGGCCGCACGCCGGATCGCTCGGGGTCCGGCCGGTATTCGGGCACGATGCCCGAAACGCGCCCGTACTCCTCGGCTTCGGGACAGCGCCGCGACACGATGTAGCGCAGCGGGTTGAACCATTCGTAGACCCGGTCGATCTCGCGCGCGTACTCCACCAGCTCGCGCGCCGCCCGGCCGTCGATGGCGAACTCGTGCAGCATCGTGCCGTCGAGCAGGTGGATCGAACAGCCCTGCTGGCAGATGACGGGAGTATCCAGCCCGAGGTGCCGGGCGATCTCCGCCGTGCCCGGGAACATCCGCCCCGAGGCCACGACCACCACCACGCCCCGCTCGCGTAGCGCCCGGACCGCCGCCTTGAGCCGCGGCGACGGGTACGCACGCTCGGGCGGCGTGTTCGGCGGGATGATCGTGCCGTCGATGTCGAGCGCGACCAGCTTCACATCCACCGGCAGCACACCTCCCGGTCGATGCCCGCGAGGTCCTTCACGAGCTCCACCTGCGCCCCGCGCTCCCGGGCGTACGCGGCAACAGCCTGGGCCTGGCCATACCCGACCTCGAGCGCGAGCAACCGGGGCCGCAGCCGCGAGGCACAATCGTCGATGAGCCGCCGCACGAGCGCGAGCCCGTCCGGGCCGCCATCGAGCGCTACCGCCGGCTCCCAGAAACGCACTTCCGGTTCCAGTTCGGCGACCTCGCCGGAGGGAATGTAGGGCAGGTTCGCGAGCACCACGTCCGCGCGCCCGATGCACGCCGCAAGGTCCCCGGCGGCGAAGCGCACGGTTGCTCCGTGGCGGGCTGCGTTTCGCCGGGCGACCTGCAGCGCGGCAACGCTGACATCGGTTGCGGCGACGAACGCCCCGGGCGCATGAACCGCAACCGCGGTCGCGATGCACCCGCTCCCCGTGCCCACGTCGACGACGAACGTCTCCGGGCGCTTCGCCTCAGCGATCCCGATTTCGACCAGCAGCTCGGTCTCGGGCCGCGGGACGAGCACGTCGGGGGTCATTTCGAACTCCAGCCCGTAGAACTCGCGGGCGCCAGCGATGTAGGCGGCCGGCTCGCGCGCCAGCCGCCGCGCGAGCAGCTCCATGAGGCGCGTCTGCGCGGGCCCCGGCAGCTCGGGGTCGGTGAAGTACCGCTCGCGGGAAAGTCCTGCGGCCTGCCGCACGAGGTACTCGCCTTCGAACTCGGGGTCGGGCACGCCGCGTTGCGCGAGTTCGGCGGCAGCCTTCCGGGCGGCCGCCCGCGCTTTCATGCCACGCTCGCTTGCAGCCGCTCCGCTTCGTCCGCGGTGGCGACCGCATCGATGAGGTCGTCGATGTTGCCGTCCATCCGGTCCGGGATGTTGTGCACCGTCAGGCCGACGCGGTGGTCGGTGATGCGGTCCTGGGGGAAGTTGTAGGTGCGGATCTTCTCGCTGCGGTCGCCGGTGCCCACCTGCGTGCGCCGCGACTGCGCCATCTCGGCTTCCTGGCGCTGCATCTCGGCATCGAGCAGCCGAGTGCGCAGGACGGTCATGGCCTTCACGCGGTTCTTCAGCTGCGAACGTTCGTCCTGGCACACCACCACGATGCCAGTCGGGATGTGCGTCAGCCGCACGGCCGTCGCGACCTTGTTGACGTTCTGCCCGCCGGCGCCGGACGAATGGAAGATGTCGACCCGGAGGTCCTTCTCGTCGATGTCCACGTCGACGTCCTCGGCCTCCGGCAGCACGGCAACGGTCGCCGTCGAGGTGTGGATGCGCCCCTGGGCCTCGGTCTCGGGCACGCGCTGCACGCGGTGGACGCCGCTTTCGTACTTCAGCCGGGAATAGGCCCCGTCGCCGCGCACTTCGAACACCACTTCCTTGAAGCCGCCCTTCTCCGATTCGGAGGCGCTCAGGATCTCGGTGTGCCAGCGGCGGCGCTCGGCGTAGCGCACGTACATCCGGTACAGCTCGGCCGCGAACAGCGCCGCTTCTTCGCCGCCGGCGCCCGCGCGGATTTCGACGATGACATCCCGGGAGTCGCGCGGGTCCTTCGGGAGCAGCGCGCGCATGAGCTGCCCGTCGAGCGACGCCATCGTCGCTTCCGCTTCGGCGAGTTCCTGCTCGGCAAGCTCCTTGATTTCGGCGTCGCTCTCGCCCTGCAGGGCGCGCGCCTCGTCCGCGGCGGCGCGGGCGCGTTCGTACTGGTCGAAGAGCTCTACCACGTCCGAAATATCCGACCGTTCGCGCGCGAGTTCGTTGAGGCGCTCGAAATCGGCCGCGACTTCGGGCCGACCCATTTCGTTGGTCAGTTCGTCGAAGCGCTGGCGTACGCGCTCGAGCTGGGCACGGATAGCGTCGTCCATTGGCAAACAAATGGTCCGCACGGGGGCGGACCGGAAGGGACTCCCGGGGGGGCTTTGTTCGAGTATAGCACCGGCCCCTTGTGGTTCTACGAGGGTCCGAACCGTCAGGCCTTCCAGTGCGCGACCAGGTGGCCGGGACCCGCCGGGTCGTCGTGGTGAACCTCCGCCCGGACGGCCGGGTCGCGCTGCACCTGTTCCGCCATTGCGGCTGTTGCCTCGCCGAACTGCAGGAGCGCAGCTTCGCGGATGTCGACCGCGAAGAGGTGATACGGCTCTTCGGGCCGCCAACCAATCTGTTCGAAGATGTGCTGCCCGTAGCGCTCGCGGAACTCCGGATCCGGGCAGTCGCGGGCCTCGCCGTACAGTTTGAAGTCGCCTTCGGTACCGTTCTTGTCGCTCGTGGTGCTGTGCAGCACGCACCTGGGGTCGCGCACGAGGTCGAGCATCTTCTTCGATTGCCACATCCCTCCGAGTAACAGCTCGCCTTCGAACAGCGACCACTCGATGGGCGTGATGCGCGGGTACCCGTTCTTGCGGTTCGTCCCGAGCATCACGAGGCCCGTGCGTTCGAATCGCTCGCGCCCCAGCCGCGCCAGCACGGGTGCCGATTCCGAGAACGCCTGCCAGTTCATCCGCGTACCCTCCGCAAGGAAATGCAGTAGAGCATACTCCCCCGGCGCGACACCCGATGTCGCGTTCTGCCCGAAGGGGGTGCGGCGGCCCTCAGGGGAGGCGGGCGGACACCTCGGCCAGCTCCCGCAGCCACCCCGGGTCGCAGTCGTCGAACTGCTGCTGCGTCATGCGCCAGCCCCAGTTCCCGTCGGCGTACCCGGGGATGTTCATGCGGGCTTCGCTGCCGAGTTCCAGCACGTCCTGCATCGGGACGATGGCCATCGCCGCCACCGACTCGTACGCCATGCGCACGATGTCGCGCACCCCCGCCGGTTCGTGGCCGAGGTAGCGCGTCAGGTTGTGACGCACGTGGTCGGGCAGCGAGTTCAGCCAGCCGGCCGTGGTGTCGTTGTCGTGCGTGCCCGTGTACATCACCGAATCGCGGCGCACGTTGTGGGGAAGGTAGGGATTGCGCGCATCGTCACCAAAGGCGAACTGGAGCACGTCCATGCCCGGGTACCCGAGGTCATCGCGCAGCGTGCGGACCTCGTCGGTGATGATGCCGAGGTCCTCGACGACGATGGGCAGCTCGCCGAGCTGCGCACGGGCACGGTCGAACAGCTCGCGGCCCGGGCCGGGCACCCAGCGGCCGTTCTGTGCAGTTTCTTCGTGCGCCGGCACCTCCCAGGCGGTCTCGAACCCGCGGAAGTGGTCGATGCGCACGATGTCCACCTGGTGCAACGTCCAGCGGAAGCGCTCGATCCACCAGTCGAAGCCGGTCACGCGCAGGTGGTCCCAGTCGTACAGCGGGTTCCCCCAGCGCTGACCCGTAGCGCTGAACGCATCGGGCGGGACCCCGGCGACGACGGTCGGCAGGCCCTGCTCATCGAGCTTGAACACCTCCTGGTTCGCCCAGGCGTCGGCGCTATCGTGATCCACGAAGATCGGGATGTCGCCGATGATCTGCACGCCGTGCTCGTTCGCGTAGCGCCGGAGCGCCGTCCACTGGCGGTCGGCGCACCACTGCACGAACTCGTGATACGCCATGGGTTCGGCGAGACATTCGCGTGCTTCGGCGAGTGCCTGCGGGTCGCGGCGGCGAAGCGGCTCGGGCCACTCCGCCCACCAGCCGTTCCGCTGCCGGAGGGCCATGAAGAGGCAGAACTCCGGGAGCCAGTGCGCGGCGCGCTCCCGGAACTCCCGCAGGTCTTCGGGTTCGTCCCAGCTGCGAAACCGTTCGAAGGCGCGGTGCAGCAGGGCGTTCTTCCACGCTCCCACCGCCTCGAAATCCACGCGGTGGTCGTCGAACTGCGGGACCGCATCGACGTCCGCCTGGTCCACGAGCCCGCGCTCGACCAGCTCGTCGGGGGAGATCATCAGCGGGTTGAAGGCGAACGACGAGCGCGCGGCGTAGGGCGAATTGCCGGAGCCGGCCGGGCCGAGCGGCATGATCTGCCAGAGCGACTGTCCGGCACGGTTCAGGAAATCGACGAAGTTTCTTCCCTGCCACCCGAAGTCGCCGGCGCCGTAGCGCCCGGGCAACGAAGTAGGATGGAGCAGGACGCCAGCCTGCCGCCTCGAACCGTCACAACAGCCCATCTTCCCGACCCCGGAGGAGGTCCAGGCCCGCTCCCGCAATGCCTGGGTGAAGCCATCTTCGAACGTCATCCCACACGGTCAACGGCCGGAGGTTTGCGGGAAGGAAAGCATCGGATGGCGTCATCTCGCCTCCGAGCGTACCGGAGCCCCAAGAAGGCTGTGTCACGGGATCGTGCGATGTTGGTCCGCTTGCGACAAAGCTGCAAGCGCAGTCCCGGCGGGCAGTGCGATCTGGCGAGCCGGGCGGGCGATGTTCCGGGGGACAGGGGGCTCTGCGCTGGTGGGCGGTACTGGACTCGAACCAGTGACCTCGTCGGTGTGAACGACGCGCTCTAACCATCTGAGCTAACCGCCCCGGACGGTCAAGTCTATGTGGCGGGAGCCGCCCGTTCAACCGAATCGATGCGGCGGTGCTGTTGAATGCACCCCTGCCCCCGCCGATAATGGGATGCAGGCCGAAGTGGCGGAATGGCAGACGCGCTACATTCAGGGTGTAGTGTCCTTTACGGGCGTGTGAGTTCAAATCTCACCTTCGGCACCATCCACGGGCGCCCGTGGCTCAGCGGATAGAGCGTTAGGTTGCGGACCTAAAGGTCGGAGGTTCGAGTCCTCCCGGGCGTACCATGCAAGTTCCAGGCCCGGCCACATCGGCCGGGCCTTTCCCTTCGTACCCAGATCTCCCCTGTGCTGCACGTCGCTATCGGTATAAGCTGCCTCGGGAGGCAGTTCCGAGGTCAGATCTATGGAATACGGGACGTTGCGGGTCCAAACCCCCGACGGGCAGATTCGCGAGTATCCAATCGAAGTCCCGACGGTCGTGGTTGGCCGCGCAGAGGGCAACGGCGTCGTCATCGACCACGTCACCGTGTCCCGCCGGCACGCGCAGCTCCGGATCGAAGACGGCAAGCTCTTCATCGAGGACCTGGGTTCTGCGACGGGCACCTTCGTCGCCGGCGAACGGGTGAACCCCGGTAGCCAGCGGCTCTGCGAGGACGGCGAGTCAATCCGCTTCGGCGACGTCGATGCCCGCTTCCTCGTGCCGGTGGCCGCCATTGGCAACGACTTTTCGCCCAACGCCCCCGTCAACATCGCAACCAGCGACCCCACGGATACGAAGGCCACGGTCGCTGTCTCGCTCGCGTCCCCGAGCGCGCCGGTGGCCGCCGGCGCCACGACCACCGCGAGCGTCGTCGTGCAGAACCGCGGTCAGGTGGTGGACCAGCTTTCCATCAGCGTGCCCGACGTCCCCGAGTCCTGGATTCGCCTCAGCCGCGACACGCTGACGCTCGTGCCCGGCGCGAAGGACGAAGTGACCGTGATCATCCAGCCGCCGCGGACGGCCGAGGCGGTCGCCGGCGAGTACGACTTCTCGGTCGCGGTGGTTTCGCGCGAGCACAGCCGCGAAGTGCGCGTGCTCGGCAAGTTCACCATCCTCCCCTTCGACAACTTTTCGATGTCCGTTCAGCCGGCGCGAAGCACCCGTTCCTTCCGCCTGCAGGCCGAGAACCTCGGCAATGCGCCGGTCACCTACGCGCTCGAAGGCATGGACGACGAGGCCGCGCTGGAATACGAGTTCGAGCGCGATGTCCTGCAGTTGAACCCGGGCGCGCGCGAGACCGTGCCCTTCGAGGTGAGCACGAAGAAGCGCCGCCTCTTCGGCAAGGTCGAAACGCGGCCGTTCAAGGTCCAGGGCCGCCCCCAGAACGGCCGCTCGATCGTAGCCGATGGGCATCTCGCCATTCGCCCGCCGCTGCGCCACTGGAAGTGGCCGGTCGCGGCGATCATCATCCTCGCCGCGCTCTTCGGCGGCTGGTGGGGCTATTCGAAGAAGTGCGGCGACGACGGCTGGTCGATCTGCAGTAGCGGCGGCGATGACGGCCAGCAGCCGGCGAACCCCGATGACACCGCGACGGCGCCGCCCAATTCCGCGACGAACCCGGATGCCACGCTCCATAACGGCGGCACAGCGATCATCGTGAACTCGCCGGAGGGTCGCTGCCTCTTCGTCCGCGAATTCCACACGCGGCGGCCGGAAGATCCGCGGAGCAAGATCCTCGGACAGCTCTGCGACGGTGCGAAGGTCACCCTCACCTCCGAGAGCGTCGAGGACGAGGGGTACCTCTGGTGGTCCGTCGACGATGGCAAGGGGCTCAAAGGCTGGGCGGCGGAGAAACCGCTAACCGGCGAAGAGGTCTACATGGTGCCGTCGGAGTAGCGGGCCGCCCGCTTCCGGCCGTCAAACCCGCGTTCCCCACCTGCTGAAGGAACGGTTCGAGCCGTTCCGCGAGCGCGTGTGACTCCGGGAACCAGGCCTCTTCTTCCGCCACCGATTGGGTGGAGCCCCGGCGGACTACTCGCGGACGAGTTCGATCGTGCCCGCGGCGAAAGCCGGCTTCTCGAGGTCCACGATCCGGCGCAGGAAGCCGATGTCGACGTCCTCGTCGCGGCCCACCCGGATGCGCACGGTGAACCGGAACGCGAGGTCCCGGCGGGTGGCGACGTCGCTCACGGTTGGTTCGACGATCTCGGCCTCATACCCCGTGTACAGCCGGATGAACTCGGCGAGCCCGCGGCGCGTGCCGCGCAGCCGGTAGAGCCGGCTCGCTGAGCGGATGAGTTCGCGCCGGCGCGCCTCGGGCCAGCGCTCGTCCATCACCAGCCCCAGCCAGCCGCCGAGCCATTCGATCAGCGACCTCGGCGTGAGGTACGGGTCGAACAGGTGCGGGATGTTGTCGATCGTCCGCGCGATCGGGGCGAGCTGGTGCTCGAAGATGAGCAGGAATCGCGCGAGGAACTCGTTCCCGCTGTAGATCCCCGGCAGATACTCCATGTAGCTGCTGCGGTCCTGCGGCACGCCGACCGGCGCAGGTCCGCCCCACGACGGCGGGCCCGGCCGGAACGCGGTCGGGTCCGAAGGCGGACCGCCCGGGCCGCCCGGCGCTGCTACCAGCGCCGTACCGGGTGCGTCGGAGGCGGCAGCGTCTGCCACGGGCGCATCCGCGGACACAACGGACCGCGGCGCGGCGGGCGGCGCCGCGAAGCGCAGGACGCGCTCGCCCTCGGCCGGGGTGTCGAGGCGCTCCTGGATGCTCATCGGTCCCTCTGCGCGACGCTGACGACCGGTTCGAACGGCAGGAGAAGCACGTCATCGGGCACGCTGATCTTCTGGCCCGAAGCGCGCGTCTGGCCGGTCTGGATGTCCACCTGGAACAGCGTCACGTCCTGCGCGTATTCCACGCCCGGTACCGCCTGAACCACCGACTGCATCTCCGACAGGTAGAGGTCGCGGCCGAAGGGCCAGCCGTTCCCATCGGGCCCACCGAGCAGCGGGTCGAGGAACTCGACGATGCGGCGCTCGACGGCCGCGCGCACCTGCTCGGAGCTGGCCCCCCGCTGGAGGACGATGGTCGTTTCGACCGAGACCCCGATGTATGCCGGGCCATCGACGACAAGCTGCGTGCCCACCATTCGCCGCTCGTCCAGGTAGCTGCGGACTTCCTCCAGCAGGTCCGGGTCCGGGGCGAGGTTCTGCGGCGTGCGCTGAAGGTCGGCGGGGATGACGGGAAGAATGAGCAGCTCGACCGTCCCGGGCGGCACAGAACCGCTCACACCATCGGTGCGCGACTGGATGCAATGTGCCCTCGCGACCCGCCGCGACGCCTCGTGCGCCAGGAATTCGTAATCCTGCGCCGTCACCGCGCGCTCCTGCGACCGCAGGACCTCCGGTGCCCGCACCTTGGCCGCGTCCAGCGACTCCGGCTCGAGGCCGCCTGTGGCCGCCTCGCGGTTCACCACAGATGCCACGTACGGGATCGACGACTTCAGCACCGTGAGCGTGTTCGCGCCCACGTTCCCTTCGAGGCCGCCCCCGTACCGGTACCGCGTCATGCGGATGACGGCGCCCTTCGCCGGCGTCACGCCGTACGAGCGCTCCGAGCCATCCCGCTCGCGAATGGTCGGCCCGAAGGTGACGGTCCCCGTGACGCCGTCGAGCACGTAGTGGCGGTCGTCCGGGCGCGAATCGAGGAAGTTTTCGACTTCCTTCCAGGCGATCCATTCACCGTTTTCGTGCGTCTCGATGTACTCGTCATAACGGCGCGGCAGGACCGGGGTTTGCTGTAGCTGGAACGATTCGCCGGGAACACCGCTCGAGCGGCCGAGCTCTTCGCCCAGCACCACGCTCGAGTGGGTGGCCATGGCTGTCCCGCCCAGCGAAAGCGCCACAACCGAGCGGATCTTCGGCGACGCCGAGTAGGCAGGCTGGCGAGGCCGCGGTTGCGTGACGCGCAGCCGGAGCCAGTGGCCTTGCTGCCGGGCCAGCACCTGGGGCTCCATGCCCTCGGGCAGGCTGAGCACGACTTCACCGGCCTGGTTCAGGCCGCCCGTGTCGTCCCGTTCGACGGTCGCCCGAACCCAGCCACGGACGTCGCCACACCACGCCTCCCACGCGAGCGGCGGGTCCTTCGGGTCGACGCCGATGCCCTCCACCACGCAGTCGATGCTGAGCGACACCACGTGCGAGCTCAGGTTCTCCGCGAACCCGAAGTAGAGCGCATCGCCCGCCAGCGGTACCGCCTGGAAGGCGTCGAAGTACTCGCCGTCGGCCTCCAGGCGCCGGAAGTAGTCGGTGAACGTCGCCCCGTCGGACGAGAACAGGCAGTGGCGCAACGTCGGCGGCCAGATCACCAGGTTCTCGTCGGTCGTGAAGGAAATCGCATCGCGGTCGCCGGTCCGGACTGTCGCGACCTCTGTGCCACGGGTGATCGTCACCGGCCCCGGCTGGGGCGCCGAGAGCATGAACGTGACGCGCGTGCGCGCCGGTACCGCCTCCTTGAGCCGGATACCGAGCAGGTCCATAAACCGGATGTAGTTCTTCTCCGGCACACGGTTCAGCCGGTAGAGCAGGAGGTCCGTCATCCACGCGAAGAGCTCGATGAGCGTGACGCCCGGGTCGGAGAGATTGTGGTCGGTCCATTCCGGACAGTAGCGCGGAATGAGCGCCTTGGTCTCGTTGACAAGGTCCTGGAACGTACGGTCGTCGAGTTTCGGCTCTGGTAGTGGCATGGCTGCTCCAGCCGGCGTGGTCCGCGGCTATTCCTCTCGAATGAGATAGAACGGGTAGACCAGCGAACGCTCGTCCTTGGTCGCCCGGATGGTGTACGTGATGGTGATGAGCAGCTTGCCCTGCTCGCTCTCCGAAAAGTCG
>JBLNCO010000109.1:0-8068 GCA_050260715.1 Hyphomicrobiales bacterium
TGGGGATCGTGAGTTCGGCCTTGTACAGGTCGGCAATGTCGTAAACGAACGACAGCATCTTGCCGGTGTGGATGAATCCGAGGGCGGGCGAGTAGCCTGCCGCGACGATTGCGGCGTGACAGATGCCGTACAGCGTGCTCGCGGCAGTGGAAAGGGCGCGGTTTATCGGATTTGAGCGCCTCCAGTCGCGACGATCGTAGAACCTGCCCTGCCATGGAACGCCCGTCTCGGCGCTGGCCCGAGCGTAGGCCTGGCGCACGCGCAGGCCTTCGCGCCCGCGCAGTTGTTGGAGCGACAAACCGGAGGGAACGTTCTCGGGGAAACGCATCCTGTACATCCGCTCGATGACAGTCAGACGCTCAGTGGGGTCGCTTGCGAGCGTTGCCTGGCGAATGAGGTTCCGTGCGGAACGCGTCTCGCCGGTGGAGTGAGCGTACAGGCGGACTCCGCCTTCGCCAACCCACTCCACGAGACAACCATTCTCGGCAAGCGCCCGTATCGCCGCGTGCGTGATGGTCGTCCCGGGGCCGAGCAGGAGGAGGTTGAGGGAGGCGCAGGGAATGGCGACCATCCCGCGCTGATCGAAGACCGCGACAGCCTTGCCCTCCTGTTCTATGCGGCACCGCTCCAGGTACAGGTAGGTCAGGCTGTCGCGGACTTTCGGCAGCGAATGCAGATCCTTCACATGGTGGGTATCGGCGCGAGAGAGAGGAGGCCACAGCCGAAGGCCTTCCCGGGGCCGATGCCCTCGGCGAGGGCCGCACGGAAGGCTTCCGGGTCGCTCACGATCAGTTCGCCTTCGAACAGTGCGCTACCGAAGGTCAGGCGCCGGTCAACCACCCGCAATCCGTCCTGCGTGCGCTCGTGGACCTTTCGCCCCCCGAGCCGGCCGCCGGGGTCGGCGCGAGTCGTCACGGAGTCGGCGCCGTCCCGCGGGGTGATGGCGATACCGGGGACGACCCGGGCGCGAGCGAGATCGAACCCGTCGTGATCCTTGCCCCGGCGCTGCAACCACGCGATGCGCTCTTCCTCGCGCCGGAGGTCGACGCGCTTGCCGAGCATCCGGGCATCCTCCTCGGGCCGTATCCGGCGCCGAATGCCCGTGCCCCTTCCGGCCGGGATCTCCGCGGAGGGCAGCCACTCGCCGTCGACCGTGAGCTCGCGTTCGTCCGGGCCTTCGAAGGCGCGGCGATGGATGCGGCGCGTCGGGTTGGCGCGGAGGCGGAAGCGGTATCGCGACCCCTTCGCAATCCCCGCCTTGAGCCTGTCGAGCGGCTTCGAAGGGAGCAACGGGCGCACGATTGCGCGACTTTCGACACCGGACCAGTCCGGCAGCTCCTTGGACTGGACGAGCACGGGTATGAGGGAGTCCGGGCGGCGAGCTTCGACCCGAAAGAGCACGCCAAGCTGCGCGCGAGGATCGTCAACGCCGTCGAGCTCCCGGAACCCGGACATGATGACGGTATGGAGGCGGTGACAGTCGCCGAGCCACCGCCAGGTGTCGGGTGCGTCAGGCCGTAGCAGCAGCTGGCTTACGTACATCGCGAACCTCCGTGGGAACGACATTGGTGAACTGGACGATCGCGCGCGGGCCGAACGTGCGGTCGCGGAAGGCGGCGCCAAGGGGCTGGTCCATCCGGACCTCGTGGCCGTCGGTGGTGAAATCGGCTTCGAGGACAAGCCGCAGCGGGCGGCCCGCCTCGATGATTCGCTCCCACCGCCAGGGGGGCAGCGAAAACGGCGACAAGGGCCACGGTTCCTCGGGGAGGGCCTGTTCGAGCGGGAGCTGGCGAAGCCCGGATTGCGGGAGATAAATCGGGACCGACGGCAGGAAGCTCTTGCGACCGAGCGACAGTTGCCAGCGCGGCGCGCGCAGGGCCTCCTCGATGCTCCGCAGGAGCGCTTCGTCCTCACCTTCCAGGCCCACGAGAAAGTCGGCGTCGGTGAGGTAGTAGCGATTCGACACCTGGCCGACGATTTGACCCTTGCTTTTGTACAGATGGCCGGATGCCGTAATGATGCCATCCACCGCACCCGCGGTGTGGTAGTCGCGCTGCATGGTGCCTTCGTGGTCGACGCGAATGCCCAGCCGGAGCGCGGCGAGGTCGGAGACATCCTCGGAGCGCGGGCGGCCGAGCGCTGCGCAGATGAGCCCGATCACGCCGCTTTTCGATGGCTCGAGCTCGGTGTCGCGCTCAGGGAAGCGGCTCCGCGTGCCCCACGACTGCATGGGGCCACAGAGGCGAAAAAGGAGCGTCGGCATATCAGGACACCAGGGCCGGGCGGACAGCGTTCAGCGTCTTTTCGACAAGCTCGCCGAAGGTATCGACGCGGGCGGGCAGCAGGGCATTGAGCGGCGCCTCGCCGACCGCGCAAACGCTCAGGGTCGCGCCCTCGGGCTCTCCGTACATGGCGCAGAGGTCGCGCCAGTGGCGGTCGAGCGCGGCGATCGAACCGCCGATGAGGCCTTCGGGGTCGGTGCCCCGAACCGGCTGCACGAATGCGTTGGCCAGCGACCACGCACCTCGATCGCGCACGACGGCGAACACGAACGACGGAGCGTTGCGGGCGGCGAAGGAGTTCTGCTTGCCGGTCGGAATCGCGTCACGGCTCGCGATCAGGAAGGCTCGAACGGCGGCTTCGGCCAGCTCCCCGTCGCCCTTCAGGTTCTTGCGAAGTTCTGACAGGTCGATGTTCGCGTAGCGGTAGTAGCAGGCCGAGTTGAACTCGACATGGCCGATCATGTCGGCGCCAGCTGTGTCTTCCGGCTTCAGGTCGTCGACCGCGGTGTAGTAGTCGAACTCGATGCCCACCTGGTGCGTTGAGATGGCATGCGCGACCTGGCTGGCGGCGTTGACGTTGCGTTCCGGAAGGTCGGCGAGCATGCGGCCAAACAGGGCGAGGTCCGCGGCGCGGCCCCCATCGAGGGCCTCGTTGAGCTCGTCCGCGAGTTGCTTCGTCTCGGCATCCTTCGCGTCCTTCTTGCCGCGCTTCTCGCCGGCGGCCGCTGCGGCAAGCGCATCCCAGCGCGCTTCGCAGAAAGCGGCGATGGCCTGAAGTTCGGCCGGCGCGAGGTAGAGCAGGTACTGGGTCTTCCCTTCCCGGGCCAGCTTGATGTTGAGCAGGGCAAGCCCCGCCTCGGCGACGCCCTTAGCCTGCTCGAGATCCCGGCCACCCTCCGCGAGTTGCTCGGCAAGCTTATCGACAATCCGCTTGCTCCGAACGGCCTGGTTCGCCTGCGGGATGAGTTCCTGATCGCGGAACTCCTTGCGGATGGCGCGCTTGATCGCCTGGCTCGAGATGCGGGCGCGCCGGTAGCCGCCGAACTCGCAGCTCTTCGGGCTGCCGGTGTCGTCGCGGTTCAGGTTGGCGGGCGCGAAGTTCTGGATGATGTGGAGTTCGAGATTCATGTCCCTTCCCTTTTATTTGTTGTCTGTGTCGTCCTGGCTGTCGGCGGCATCGCCGGCAGCATCGGCGTCGTCGGATTCGGTCCCGCTCTTCGCGGGCTGCCGCCAGAACCCCGCGGCCCAACGGCGCTGCACGCCCCGGTCCGGATGGTCCCAGTCAAGGAGATCCTTGAAGAGCTGGAGGTAGTCGATGGGTTGGTCGGAGCGGCTGGAGAAGAACGTGATGAGCGCCCGGAGGTGTGTTGGCAGCGCCTCGTGGGCGGCTTCGAGCACCGCGATGAAGCGTCGCTCCACCCCGTCGTCCTCCTCCTGGTGCGCCTCGTCCCGCCAGCGGATGCTTCGCAGGCTCGCGCCGAGGCTCCGTTGGTCATATCTCTCCTGGCTCCTGAAGTCGCGAGGGTGGAGCGCGAAGAGCCCACCAATGATGTAGAAGGCTTCGTGCTCCGGCTCGGTAAGGCGGACACCGGGGAGTTCGGGCACGTGGCGCTCGACGACGCGGCAGGCTTCGATGGCCTCCGCTGGCCGCTTCCCGAGCGCCCGCCGAAGGGCTGCGAGCGATCCGGGATCGCCCTTGCGGCCGGCGTCGGGGACGCAGCTTTGGAGATGCGCGAGCAGGCCGAGGGCCCCTCGCTCCAATGCCTGGCGCTTCAAATCGCTCGCCGATTGAGTCGGGGCAGGTGACGTCATACAGGAACCTCCTCGGTAGACGGTGCGAATTCCTCGAGCAGTTGTCGGAGACGTCCAAGGAACGCCGGCCGGGCCTGTGCCGCCGCGCGCCAGCCACGCCCCGCCGACTCCACCGCAGACGCTGCGAATTCGAATGACTCCATCGCGGCGCGCCGGATGTCCGCCGCCCACCGGACCCTCGCTGCAAGGCCCGCGTCATCAGCGACTCCGTCGGGCAGCTCCCGCATGAATCGCCGGAACGGGACGTCCAGGTTCGGCCAGTAGGCGCCCTCAGCGCCGAGCGAGTTGACGAGGTTGTCGAGACGGTCACGATCGGCGTCACCATCGGGCGTGAGCGCAAGCGCTGCCATCCTCCTGACCGCGCCTCGAAGCAACCGTCCCACGTCCTCTGCCAGGTCCACGCCCCGGCGCAGCACCTGCACCAGGTCACGGTCTGAGAGGTACGCCACCGGGAGCGGGAGCTCGTCGCGGCGCCAGAGGTGAACCTTGGCGCGGTCCGTTGCGAGCCCAAATGCCGCGAGCTCGAACACGCGCTTGCGCGGCGCGTGCGGGCCAGTCAGCCAGCGCACGACCTGCGGACGCTCGCCGTCATCGACATCTGCCAGCAGCGACAACGTGTCCCGCCAGAGCGCCCGGCCCCGCGTGAACCCCACAGGCACCAGGGGCTCGTCCGCAGCCTTTGCAGTGGCACGTCGGCGATAGGCGACCATGGTTTCCTTGTCGTCAAGGAAGTAGTCCGCGGGGAACTGGTAGCCGCCCAGGATGGCAGCACGCCGGACCCGCGGTGGGGAGCCTTCGGGAAAGAGGAGCACCCGCCGGCTCTGCCACGTGAGGAGATCGAGGTAGCCATCGAGCCGCCGGTCAGTGAAGGCCGTCGTCTCGTCTCGCTCCCACGCCGGCCGGTCGCGCGCGGGGTCAAAGTCGAACGGGGCTTTCATCCGCCCGTCCAGCCGGACGAGGTTCAGCATGAGCGTCTCGAACAGCGTGCTACCCCGCACCAGCACGACGGCAGCCTTGACGAGGTGCGAGGCGTCGGCGGCGGAGGGTTCGCCGGGGAGCCGCGTGACGAGGCCACCAATCGCGAACGCCTGGAGGGCCACGAGACGCCTCGCCGCTTCAGCCGGGCTGAGCGACGGCGGCTCGTCGTCGAGTGAGTGGTCGAACAGGACGGGATTGTTCCCGGCCGCAAACTCCGGGCCGAGCTTCGCGACCGTGGTCGCCACGTGCTCCGGGATGCCGGGCGTCTGGTAGAACGGCCGCTCGGGATGGAAGAGGTCGAACCGGTCAGGATCCAGGTAGGCGTCGATATCCGACCTGTCGAACTCTCGCTCCTCCCAGAGCTCCCTCCATCGTTCCGCCGTCGACGGCCCGAACACGCGATGCAGGATCGCGAGCAGGAGTCGATGCAGCGCGACCGTGACGAGGGGGGATGGGTCGGCGAGCTCCCGGATGCGGTGCGCATCGTGGAGCGCCGTTCGCAGCCCGACCTCGCGCCGTTCCAGTTCCCCGACGTACGTGACCGGTAACCACGGCTCTTCTATGAGGTTGTATGGCATGTGCTTCCCTGTGCTTCGTGGGTGTCAGCCCCAACGAGGGCTTCGTATGCGCTGCCTTGCGGGCAGCGAGCGCGGACCTGGCACGCGCTACAGTGCGGGCCAGGCTGAGCCTCGACGAAGGGGGCGAGCGGGCCGGGGTGTTCCTCAAGCCACCGGCGAGCGCGGCAGTCGAGGAACGCACAGATATGCGCGGGCTCCATTGAGCGACTCCAAAAGTGATCTGGCGACGTGGAGCCCCGGAGGAATTACCCGTATCATGGGTATCGGAGGCGACCGGGACCCCGCGTCGTCGTCGTGGGCCGCCAACGGAGTGCCAGCTCCTGGCGGCCCTTTCTGCGTTATTCTGCCTCAACGCCCCCCGGGCGCGCAAGATGGTGAAACCCAAGCACAGCCCTTTTCGTCCGATGCCGCGCGAGGTCCTTTGCGCCGGAGTGTTAGGATCGGTTCGTCCCGTCCGGGACTGGTCTCCGCACCTGCGGAGGTGAACCGGGCTGTGCGTGCGTTTCGAACGCGGCATTCTTTCGGTCCCCACACGCGTGGGGGTAAGCAGGGATGTCATGACGCCTCCGGGCCAAGAATTCGCAGGCCGAGTTCGGCGTCGTACGCGAGCACGAGGCCACCTCCGAGGTCACAGCGGCCGTCTTCGTCCAGGACCACGACCCGGTGCCGCCGGAGCGCCGGCGTGGCGGCGAACACCGCAGGGACCTCGAGTTGCCGCAGCCGCGCCACTGCGTCGGCTCGCCCCACGGACACGGAATGTTCGAGGAGCCGCCGCTGCAGCTCCCGGTCCAGCTTCGACGTGCCAAGGGGGAGGAGGCTGGAGTCCGCTGACAATGCGACGACGGGGATTTCCGGCCGGGCGAGCCGTGTGAGCGCCTGCAGCCGGGGATGCAGGTCGGGCTGGTCCTCCTCGACTGGAAACGCCAGCACCTGGCTCAGCGCCTTGTAGTCCAGCGGGAAGGGGAGCCGCCGTGACCTCGCCTCCTCGCGCTCAGCTTCCTGCTTCTCGACCAGTGACCGCTGCGTTTCGTCCCAGGCGGCGCGGAGGGCTTCGCCGGCCTCCGCCGGAAGCCCGGCCTCGCTGTAGACGAAGTCGATGAGCTCCTGCACATCGCCGGGGATGGCGATCGACGACCGTTCGTGCAGCGCCCACCATGTCCGCAGCAGGATGTGCTCGTCGTAGACGGCCTTCGTCCCCGCGTCGAAGGTTGGGATTCCCGGCTCGTTTAGCCCTGGCCGGCGAATGTAGAGCGTCCGGCTGAGGCCCGGCGGTCTGGACCGTTTGTGCCGCCAGAGCCGGCCCGAACGCTGGAGGAGGAGGTCCGCCGGCGCGAAATCCGTGACCATCAGGTCGAAATCCAGGTCGAGGCTTTGTTCTATGACCTGCGTGGCGACAAGGACGTAGCTTTCGGGTCTGCGGGTGCCCGGTCCCGGCGGTCCGAAGAGCTCGCGGCAGCGCTCCTCGATTTCGTGGCGCTCTTTCGCCCGGAAGCGGGAATGGAACAGATCGATGCGGCCTGCGAACCGCCCCTCGAGCGCCCGGTACGTCTCCTGAGCACGGCCGACCGTGTTGCAGATGACAGCCGCGCAGCCCCCCGCGGCCAGCTGGCGCTCCAGGAAGTCGCCGATGGCGTCGAGGTCATCGTCCAGCCAGTCGATGCCCAGCTCGACAGGCTTCGACTCAAACGAGCGAGCATGAACGCCCGCATCGTCGAGCCAGGTCAGCGATGGATATGACGCGTTAGAAACGTCGCTGCTGGCGTCGTGGCCCTGGCCGCGCTCGTACGCTGCGAACAGCTGGCGCCGGCGGCCGGATGGGAGCGTCGCGGAGAGGAGCACAACCGGGGACCCGAGCGCGGCCAGCCACTCCAGGAGGCGCTCGAGCAGGCCGGTCATGTACGTGTCGTAGGCGTGGACCTCGTCGATGATCACGGGCTTCCCAGCGAGCCCGAAGAGGCGCACGAACACGTGCTTCACCTGCAGCACGGCGAGTAGTGCCTGGTCGACGGTGCCCACACCCCAGAAGCCGAGCAGGGACCGCTTCCGCGGCAGGAACCACTCGGCCGCCTCCACGTCCCCGGAACCTGGATCGTAGTTGCCGGCGACGGCGGCGGGATCGATGCCGTGGTCGTCGAACAGCAACCCGCCATGGACCAGCTGGAGGTTCACCGGTTGCCCGGGGAACAGCTTCTCCAGAAATTGCCGGGTGCGCTGGTGGATCTGATTGGCGGTCGCCTGCGTGGGCAGGGCCACATACCCGCCTCGGAATCCGCGGGCGGCCCACCTGCTCGCGAGCAGAAGGGCAGCTTCGGTCTTCCCTTCCCCCATCGGCGCTTCGACGACAACCAGCCGGGGGGTCGAAGGCGCAACCTCCTCTTCGACGACCTTCTGCAACGGGCGGGGTTCGAATTCGAACAG
>JBLNCO010000110.1:0-6690 GCA_050260715.1 Hyphomicrobiales bacterium
GCGCCGCCGATGCCCATCCGCTTCCCCGCCTCCGCGTCCGAGAATGCCGGGTTGCTCGGGTTGTTGCGGCCGAAGAACTCGATCGCCATGTCGGTCGTCGGCACCCGCTCGAGCGGCTCGATCTCGTCGTTCACGTTCACATCTTCGAAGTAACGCTGCATCAGTCGTTCTGCCTCGCGCGGGTTGGGTCGAACTGCGTGATCGTCGTCATCGCGCTCGCGACGTGGTTCCCGTCGGCGTCGTAGAAGTCGGTGCCGCTCGTCACGAGCACGCTGTGGCCGTACCGCCCGCCGAGCCGCTCGCGGATGTCGACGGTCTGGTTGTACCCGGTCAGCGTTTCGCCGATGCGCAGGATGCGCGTGAACTTCCACTCCTGCTGCGTCAGCAAGCCGCCCGGCAGCACGCGCACCATATCGGGGCGGCGCCCGCCGCTGGTCAGCATCGCCAGCACGTAGGGCGGGGCGTTGCCGGTGCCATCGGCCCAACGCGGGTCCGTATCGCCCAGCACGTCGCGCATCCGGCGTGCGTCCTCTTCCTTCACCGTGACCGTGAACGGTTCGCTCCTCTTGCCGATCACCGCCCGGTGTTCATCCGTAATCAGGCTATGTTCTTCTTCTGCCACACGATTCTCCTGTGGCCCGAGCATAGCACGGGAGCCCGTTCAATCGCGTTCGGCACCAACCGTAAGGACGGCTATCATCGGAACCACCCACACCGCATCGGGGGTCGAATGGAGATTCAGAAACTCGGCATCGTCGGCTCAGGCCTCATGGGCAGCGGCATCGCCCAGGTCGCGGCATACAGCGGCTTCGATGTCACCCTGGTCGACATCGACCAGCAGCGGGTCGATACGGCCATCGCGGGTATCGCCCGCCGCCTCGAACGCGAAGCCGAGCGCGGCCGCATCTCGCGCGAAGATTGCGAAGCGGCCACCGCCCGCCTGAACGGGAGCGGCTCCTGGCACGACCTCCGTCCCCTCGCGACCGCCGACGCCGTCATCGAAGCCGTGGTCGAAGACCTGAACGTCAAGACCGACCTGTTCTCCCGGCTCGGCCAGGTGTGCAAGGAGTCGGCGCTGCTGGCTTCGAACACCAGCTCCCTCCCGCTCAGCGACCTCGCCGCCGCGAGCGGCCGCCCCGAACGCGTCATCGGGCTCCACTTCTTCAATCCGCCCTGGGCGCTGAAGCTGGTCGAAATCGTATCCACCGCCAGCACCACCGAGGACACCCTCAACGACGCCCTCCGCTTCTGCGAGAAGATGGGCCGCGTCCCGGTGCAGGTGAAGGACACCCCCGGGTTCATCGCCAACCGGCTGCTCGTGCCCTTCATCTTCGACGCCATCCACCTGCTCGATAGCGGCGTCTCGAGCGCCGAGGACATCGACAACGCCTGCCGCGTCGGCCTGAACCACACGATGGGGCCGCTGGCGACCGCCGACCTTATCGGCCTCGACACGCTCCAGCTCATCGCCGAGAGCATGTTCGAGGAGTACGGCGAGCCGCGGTTCAAGGCGCCGACGCTCCTTCGGCGGCTCGTCTCGCTCGGCCACCTCGGCCGCAAGACCGGACGCGGCTTCTTCCGCTACGAATAGCGCGCCGGCCGCCTAGATCGTCAGTCCGCCGAGCCCCTGCACGCCGCGGACGTACTCGATTTCGCCCACGTGCCGGTAGCCGTGGCTCAGGCACATCCCGTACACGCCATCCCAGAGCGACATCTCGGGCAGGGGCTTGATGGTCACCCGCCGCGTGTCGAACTCCTCCGGCGACATCGTGCGCAGGTACTCGTCCGTCGCCTGCCAGACCTTCTGCTGGTATTCGTGCCAGCGCGCCACGTCGTTGACCTGCACGGCGTTCGCCTCGTCGGCCGTCATGCCCGTGCCCTGGCTCGTCCGGTGCAGCCCGAACGCCTGGTCGTAGCCCCCTTCGAGCCACACCGTCGGCTTCCGCTGAATCACCCAGTTGATGATGTTGTCCTCGGTCCGCACGTAGTGCCAGAGGCTGAAGAAGCCGCTCACACCGCCTTCCTGCGGGCGGAAGTTCAGCTGCTCCGCTGTCATGCCTTCGACGGCCTTGTCGAGCAGCGAATGCATCGACCGCAGCGAAGTTCGGAGCAGTTCGACCTGGGACATCGGCATCGGGACAACCTCCGGAGGTGGTCGCACGATTCTGCCCGCGCCCTTCGCTGCCGTCCACGCCGGACAGCCCGCTCGCCGCTCGGGTATCGTTCGCGTAGTACCCGATTGCGGGGGAACCATGGACGAGCTCGAAGAGGCGAAACAACACGCGCGAAAGGTCATCGAAGCCGCCTCCGATGACTTGCGCACCATCAGCCTGTCCATCCATGGCAAGCCCGAGCTCAACTTCGAGGAGTACACGCGCACGAACTGCTGACCGGCCACCTCGAACGCCACGGTTTCGCCGTCGAACGAAGCGCCTACGGCATGCCCACTGCCTTCCGGGCGACGGCCGGGAGCGGCGGCCCGCGGATCGCCGTCCTCTGCGAATACGATGCCCTCCCCGAGATCGGCCACGCCTGCGGCCACAACCTCATCGCCATCTCCGGCCTCGCCGTCGGGCTCGCGCTAAAGGAGACGCTGCCCGCCGGCCGGGGCACCGTGGTCGTCCTCGGCAGCCCGGCCGAGGAGGGCGGCGGCGGGAAGGTCCTCCTGCTCGAACGCGGCGCCTTCGAGGGCATCGACGCGGCCATGATGTTGCATCCCGCCGCCCGCGACGGCGCCTGGGCGAACCTCATCGCCCGCGAGGAGCTCCACGTCGAGTACTTCGGCCGCAACGCCCACGCCGGCGCCTCGCCCTGGGAGGGCGTAAACGCGCTCGACGCGATGGTCATGGCCTACAGCGCCATCTCCGCCATGCGCCAGCAGTTTCGGCCGACCGACCGGGTCCACGGGGTCATCACGCGCGGCGGCGCGAAACCGAACATCATCCCGGACCACACCGAGGCCGAGTTCTACATCCGCGCCCGCTACAGCCGCGAGCTCGACGACCTCCGCCGCAAGGTGATGGGGTGTTTCGAAGGCGCCGCGACCGCCACCGGCTGCCGCTTCGAGTACTCCGTGCCCACGCCGACATACGCGGAAGTCGTCACGAACGACGTGCTCGCCGAGGCGTACTGCCGCAACATGCAAACGTTCGAAGTCGTGCTTCCCTCGAAGCAGCAGCAGGCTGGCGGTATCGCCGGCGCGAGCACCGACATGGGCAACGTCAGCTACGCCGTACCGTCGATCCATCCCTCCTTCGCCATACCCACCGAAGCGGCGAACCACACGCCGCCCTTCACCGCCGCTGCGGCCACGCCGGAGGCGCATCGCGCCACCCTGCGGGCCGCGACAGCGCTCGCCATGACCGCCCTCGATGCCTGCCTGGCCGATGGCGTGTTGGCGGAGGCCACCCGCGAGTTTCGTGCGAGGATGGACCGCGACCGCTAGCCGTCGCGCCGGCCCGAGATGAACCGGATGTAGCGCTCCGCCGACCGCTCGACCGCGTCGGACCCTTCGATCGCCACGGTGTCGCCGTTCCAGCCGCCGTAGATGCGGTCGAACGGGAAAGGCCGCAGCGTCTCCACGATACGCCGGATGTCCCCTTCGCCCAGCGGGATGTAGTTGGGATAGCTGTACATAAAGCTCACGTAGCGGCGGTCGCGCACCACGCTCACGGTGTCACCCGTAAGCAGCGCTCCGCGGCCGCCGGCGCCCGCGGCCCAGTGGAGCGCCGTGGCTCCCTCGAAGTGCCCGCCTGTGTTCACGAGCGTGATGCCCGGCAGGATCTCCTGGCTCACGCCCTCCCACAGCCGCAGCCCCGGCCCGCGGTACTGCACCCATTCGCCGTCGGACGCGTGGATGTACACCGGGCAGTCGCCGAAGGCGGCGCTCCAGGTCATGTTCGAGGCGTAGAAGTGCGGGTGCGAAATCGCGATCGCCGCCAGCCCGCCGATGTCCCGCAGCGCCCGGACGGACTCGTCGTCCACGTACGAGAGGCAGTCCCACATCACGTTCCCGTGGTCCGTCCGCACGATGAGCGCCCGCTGCCCGATGGCCACGCGGGGCTCCGTGAACAGCGTGGAGAGCCCCGGCTCCTCCTCGCGCAGGACGTTCTTGCGGCCACTCGCCCGCAGCTCGCCGAGCGTGGTCCACTGCTGACCAGCGTGCCCAACGTACTGCCGCTCGTCCTCGCAGATGGGGCATCGCTCGGGCGGCCGTTCGCTCGGCGCGTACTGCACCCCGCACGTCCGGCAGATGTACGCCTCCATCGCGCCCTCCTCGTCCGCATCTTACGCCGCCGCTGCCTCCCCGGCCCTGCGCGCCAGATTGACCTACCCGTACATACGTTCTAGAGTTCTGTCCATAAGCGCATCATCGCCGCCAAGGTTCTGTGAGGGTTCCGCCCAACGCGACCATAACGCGTTGAGCCTCTACCATCGGTGGTCTACGGTGCGCTCCGGGCTCGCCCGGGGACCCGTCCCGCGTACGAGGCGCGGGCGTACTCCCGAAGAAACATCGAGGTCCCCATGAAGGTCGTCTTTTTCCAGGACGTTGAAGGTACCGCCGAAGTCGGCGACGTGAAGGACGTGAAGAACGGCTTCGCCCGCAACTTCCTGTTGCCCCGCAACCTGGCCGCTCCCGCGACGAGGGACAACCTGCAGCGCGCCAACTCGCTCGCGCAGAAGGAAGCCCGCCGCCAGGCGAAGCTCGATGCCGAAGCCAGCACCAAAGTCGAGCGTCTGCAAGGATACCGCGTCAGCATCGAAGCCCGCGTCGGCGAAACGGGCCGCCTCTTCGGTTCGGTCACCAATCGGGACATCGCCGAGAAGCTCAACGAAGCCACGCAGCTCGATGTGGACGCACACACCATCCTGCTCCCCGAGCCCATCCGCGAGCTCGGCGAGCGCGAGGTGACCATCAAGTTCACCCGCAACGTGAGCGTGCCCATCACCGTCGAAGTCGTGCCCGACGAGGCTTCGAAGCCCATCGTCGCCCGCCTGCAGGCCGAGCGCGAAGCTGAGCGCCAGGCCGAGGAGAAAGCCGCACAGGCCGAGGCCTACCAGCGCCGCCAGCAGCACGCTGCCGCCGATTCGGCCGACGACACCGCCGTCGTCGAAGAGCAGCCCGCTGCGGCCGATTCCGCCGACGACGCCGAAGCCGGCAGCTAAGAAACCACGCGGGAGGAGGTGACCGGGACCGGCTCGCGCGCCCTGCGCTGATCCTGCACTTCGGGTCCCTTCTCCCCTATGACGCTCGCCCTCGAACGCCTTCCCCCTCACGATATCGAGGCCGAAGAGGCCGTCGTCGCCGCACTCCTGGTCGACCCCGAGGCGATCTACCAGGTCGCGCCCATCCTCAAGGGCTCCGACTTCTTCCGCGAAAAGAACGGCTGGATTTACGAGGCCTGTCTCTCCCTCTGGGAGCGCGACGAAGCCATCAACCAGATCACCGTCGCCCACGAGCTCGCTCGCCGCGACCAGCTCGAGGAGGTCGGCGGCCAGTCCTATCTCGCCGAAACCATCCGCCGCCTGCCCACGAGCATCGGCGTCGCGTTCTACGCCCGCATCGTCAAGCGCGACGCCACCTACCGCGGGCTCATCCACGCCGCGACGGGCATCATGCAGCTCGCCTACGAAGCCCCCGCCGAGATCGAGACCGTCTTCGCGAGGGCCGAGGAGCTTATCCAGCGGCTCCGCGGCGGCGAAAACTTCCGCGACTTCGTCCACATCAGCCAGCTCCTCCAGGCCTACCTCGACGTCGACGCCGAGACTGCGGAGCGCCGGGAGATGTCCTCCATCTCCACCGGCTACTCCGACCTCGACATGCTCCTCGGCGGGCTCAAGCGCTCCGACCTCATCGTTGTCGGCGCCCGGCCCAGCGTCGGGAAGTCGAGCTTCGCGCTCGGCATTGCCCGCAATGCCGCCATCAACCAGGGCGCCAACGTCGTCTTCTTCTCCCTCGAAATGTCGAGCGAGCAGCTCGCCGTGCGCCTGCTCTCGGCCGAATCGGGCGTCGATGGCAACCGGCTCCGCCTCGGCCAGCAGACCGAGCTCGAAGAGCGGCGCATCATCCGCGCCTCGGGCGTGCTTTCCGAAGCGAACATCTGGTTCGACGACACGCCCGTGCTCACCGCCGCCGAACTGCGGGCGAAGGCACGCCGCCTGCACGGCGAACGCGGCCTCGACCTCATCATCATCGACTACCTGCAGCTCATGCAGGGCGAAAGCAGCTCCGGCCGCGAAAACCGCGTGCAGGAGATCAGCTACATCTCGCGCACGCTCAAGGGCCTCGCCCGCGAGCTCGATGTCCCCGTGATCGCCCTCGCGCAGCTCTCGCGCGCCATCGAAAACCGTCACCCCCGCGTGCCCATGCTCTCCGACCTCCGCGATTCGGGCTCTATCGAACAGGACGCCGACGTGGTCATGTTCCTCAGCCGCGAGGAGCTCTACGTCACGCCCGAGCAGTGGGCCGTTCAGCACCCTGAGCTCCCGGAAAGCACGTACCCGAAGGGCGTCGCGCAGGTGAACGTCGCCAAGCACCGCAACGGCCCCGTGGGCTCCGTCGAGCTCCGCTTCCGGGAGCGCCTCGCCAAGTTCGAGGACTGGGTCCTCCGCACGGAGGACAACGGCCTATGACCGGCTCCGAGCGGTTCGAAGGTTTCCCCGGCGTCTCTCGCGCCACCGCCCTGCCCA
>JBLNCO010000111.1:0-7371 GCA_050260715.1 Hyphomicrobiales bacterium
AGCATAGTGCGCGCCGGGCCGCACGCCAACGTCGGTTATTCGGCGGCCAGTTCGCCGAGAACCTGGAGGGTGCGCGGGAGCGCTTCGCGGTCGCCGGGCGGGATGATGGGCATGGCAAGGAGCTCGCTGGCGCCGAAGTCGCGGACTGCGCGCAGGCGTTCCTTCACCGGCTCGGCATCGCCGTGGACGACGAGGGCATCGATCATGCGGTCGGAGAGCTGGCCGTCCTTCGCCTCGGGGAAGCCGGCGTCCTGGAACATCTGCGAATAGAAGGGGACGCGGGGGTAGATGCCAATCTGCCGGGCGGCGCCGGCGCGCACACCCTCGGGGTCGGTGCTGACGGCGACCGGGACGTGGGCGATGAGGGGTGGCGCGGGGCGGCCGGCGCGCTCGGCTCCTTCGCGGATCGCGGGAAGCGCCACGTCGCGGAGATACGGAAGCGGGCACACCCAGCTGATGGCGCCATCGGCGAGCTCGCCGCAGACGCGGAAGCCGTTCGCGCGCAGGGCGGAGGCCATGACGGTCACGCCGATGGGACCGGCTATCTGCGCGTGCGCGGTCAGCCGCTTGCCTTCGAAGTCGACGCGGCCTTCGGCGAAGAGCGTGCGAAGGATGGTGAGGTACTCGCGGAGGTGTTCGAGGGGGCGTTCGAAGGGGATGCCCCACATACCTTCGATGGCCGGCTTGTGGCTGGGTCCCACGCCGAGCCGGAGGCGGCCGGGGGCGAGGGCATCGACGGCAAGCGCACCCTGGGCCATGGCGAGCGGGTGCCGCGGAAACGTGGGGATGATCGACGTGCCGAAGAGGATGCGGCCGGTGCGGAGTGCGGCGGCGCTGAAGACGGCGAGGGGGTCGGGGCCGAGGCCGCCGCTGGTGAGCCAGGCGCAGTCAACGCCGGCGGCCTCGGCGGCGGCGATGCTCTCGACGGCCTTGCTTGCGTCGGCTGCGGCGATGTGCACGCCGATACGGAAATCCTTCACACGGAACCTCCGGGGGTCTTGGGGAATTGTCGATTGTCGATTGACGATTGTCGATTGCCGGGGGCCGGGGGTCCGGGCGGGCTGGAGTGGCACGTCCAACGCCGTGCGCTCCCTAGCGGTCGCGGACTGACCCGGGGTGGTGCCTGGGGGAAGTGAGCGTCCGGGAGAGCGGTGGGTGGCAACATCCAGCGGCCGCGGTGGGCCGCGACTCCTGGGCCCGGGGAGGTGGGCGTCCGGGAGGGGGCGGTGGGTGGCGGTGGGCCGCGACTCCTGGGCTCGACCCTCAGTACGCCTCAGTGCACCGGGCACTGGGCAGCGGGCACTCCCGGAGCATCCAGCGGCCGCGGTGGGCCGCGAGTCCTGGGCTCGGTAGGCAGTACGCCTCAGTGCACCGGGCACTGGGCACTGGGCACCGGGCACCGGGCACTCCCGGACGCGCAGCGGCCGCGGTGGGCCGCGAATCCTGGGCCCGGGGAGGTGGGCGTCCGGGAGGGGGTGGGGGGGCAACATGCAGCGGCCGCGGTGGGGCCGCGAGTCCTGGGTTTGGTACGCAGTACGCCTCAGTGCACCGGCCACTGGGCACTGGGCACCGGGCACTGGGCACTCCCGGACGCGCAGCGGCCGCGGTGGGCCGCGACTCCTGGGGGTGGTCGCGCGGCCTGTTGCGGGCAATAGGGCCGGCGGTGCCCATCGGCACCGATCGTGGGGGCGACATGCGTCACGACGATCCGCTATTGGCGTAACGACTACAGTTGTCCAATATCGAATAGTCTTGTTTCGCATCCGTTCCCCTACGGGGCGGCGCAGAAAGAAACTTGACCGCGAAACATGGCGGGCACCAGAATTGCCGCCAATGTTGAAAGAAGCGAGTCATGACCGGGAGGGATGATGAGCCAGTACGTTGCAAAGCGGCTCATCTTTTCGGCACTCGTACTGCTCATCATCAGCATCGTGGTGTTCTCGGCGGTGCGGATGGTCCCGGGCAACGTCTGCGCCATCGTGCTGGCCACCAACGATGTCGACGAGCAGCAGTGCAACGCTATCAACGAAGAGCTCGGGCTCGATGAGCCGGTTGTGACCCAGTACCTGAAGTGGATGGGGGGCATCGTCACGGGGGACTGGGGCCAGACGCTGATTTCGAAGCGCGACGTCTGGACCGAGATTCGCGAACGCATCCCGCTGACGGTCGAGCTCACGTTGCTCTCGACCGTGTTTGCGCTGGCCCTGGCGCTCCCGATGGGCGTGATATCGGCGGTGCGTCAGGACAGCTGGATCGACTACCTGTTGCGCTTCCTTTCGATCGGCTGGCTGAGCATCCCGAGCTTCTGGCTGGGCACGATGCTCATCGTGCTGCCGGCAACGTGGTGGGGGTACAGCCCGCCCGTGGGCTATGTCGACTTCTGGGACAATCCGCTGAAGAACCTGGAACAGGTGTACCTGCCGGCGATTGCGCTCGGGGTTGGCCTGAGCGCGAGCCTCGCGCGGATCACGCGCTCGGCGATGCTCGAGGTGCTGCGGCAGGACTACGTACGGACCGCGCGGGCGAAGGGCCTGAGCGAACAGCTGGTGGTGATCCGGCACGGCCTGAAGAACGCGATGATCCCGGTCGTAACGCTGTTCGGGTTGCAGTTCGGCGTGCTGCTGGGCGGCACGGTGGTGCTGGAATCGATCTTCACGTTGCCCGGGCTGGGAACGCTGACGCTCCAGGCAATCACGATCAAGGACTACACGCAGATCCAGGGGCTGGTGCTGTTCTTCGGGGCAATCCTGGTGCTTATCAACCTGCTGGTTGACCTCAGTTATGCGTGGTTCGACCCGCGGATCAGGTACTACTGATGGCGTCGATTGCAGTCTCCGAGCCGGCGTCCATCTACCTGCCTGAACGGCGCACGGGGCTTCCTGCGCTGTGGCACGTGGTGCGGCGGAAGCCCATCGGGGCGGCGGCCGGCACCGTCTGCATCCTGCTGATCCTGGTGGCGGTGTTCGCGAACCAGCTTTCGCCGCACGCGCCCGACGCGACGGAGTTCCCGCGGCTGCAGGCGCCGTCGATGAGCCACCCCTTCGGCACGGACAACCTGTTCCGTGACATGTTCAGCCGGATCATCGTAGGGAGCCGGATTTCGCTGGGCATCGGCTTCGCGTCGGTGTTCATCGGCACCATCTTCGGGACAATCCTCGGCCTGTTGAGCGGCTATCTGCGCGGCTGGGTGGACATGGTCATCAGCCGGGTGATCGAGGTAGTGCTGGGTATCCCGCCGCTGGTGCTGGCGCTGTTCTTCCTTTCGATTTTTAACACGCGGAAGGGGTACAGCCTCGAGTCGTTCTTCTGGGTGAGCATGGCGATCGGCATCATCATCACACCGACGACGGCGCGCATTGTGCGCGGTTCGGTGCTGAGCATTCGCGAATTGCAGTACATCGAAGCAGCGCAATGCATCGGCAATTCGTCGTGGCGGATTATGGCGCGGCACGTGTTGCCGAATGTGGTGGCGCCGATCATCGTGATTGCGAGCATCCAGATCGGGAACGCGATCCTGGCGGAAGCGGCGTTGAGCTTCCTCGGGCAAGGGATTGCGGACGATTCGCACCCGAGCTGGGGAAAGATGCTGCAGGACACGCGTGGGGTGTGGCAGACCGCGTGGTGGGTTTCGGTGGTCCCGGGAGCCGCGATCAGTCTCGCGGTGCTCTCGTTCAACCTCTTCGGGGATGCGCTGCGAGACATCCTCGACCCGCGCCTGCGCTCGTCGTAGGCATAGTGGCGCCTGGAGGCCGCACAACACAGGGAGGGATGCAACACATGTCGGAGCGAGAGAACTACTGGACCCGCCGGAGATTGAGCCGGCGGGCGACCCTCCGGGGAGGGGCGATTGGCGCGGCGGGAGCGGCAACGATGGCGCTCGTTGGCTGCGGCGACGACGACGATGACGACGACGGTGGGAACGACAACAACAACAACGGCGGTCTGCTGCCAACCGCCGCGGCTTCGCCCACCGCCGGTAAGCAACCGAAGCCTGGCGGAAGCTTCAGCTTCCAGATGCCGGCGGTGCCACCGAGCCTCGACCCGTATACGCAGACGTCGTTCCAGAACGCGTACGTGAACGGGCTGAGCTACAGCAAGCTGCTGCGCTTCAAGGCGGGCACGCCGGAGGTGGCGCCCGCCGACAACTCGATGGAGCCCGACCTGGCGAAGAGCATGCCGGAGCAGGTCGATGAGCTCACGTACGTCTTCACGCTGAAGCCGAACATCAAGTTCCACGACGTACCACCGACGAACGGGCGGGCGCTGACGTCGGAGGACATCCGGTACGCGTTCGACCGGTACATGAACTTCGAGAAGTCGGTGCATAAGACCGGCCTGGCCTTCATCGACAAGATGGAGACGCCGGACGCCGAGACGTTCCGGTTCACGACGAAGTACCCGTACGCAGACACGTCGTTCTACATCGGCGGGAACCTCGGGACGTGGATTTCGCCCCGGGAGCACGCGGAGACGGATGCGGCGGCGACGAAGATGGTGGGCACGGGCCCGTTCGTGCACACGGAGCTCCAGACGGGCGTGAGCCTGAAGTTCCAGAAGCACCAGGCCTACTTCGATGCGCCGTACCCCTACTTCGACGAAGTGACGGTGTATGGCGTGACGGACCTGGCGAAGCGCGTCTCGGACTTTTCGGCGAAGTCGGTCGACCTGAGCTGGCTGTTCCTGCCGGAACCGCGTGACCAGGTGAAGAAGAACCGGCCGGATGCGAAATTCGAGGAGACACAGGGCATCGGCGGCTATCTCTACCTGCGCACAGACAAGCCGCCGTTCAACGACAAGCGCGTGCGCCAGGCGATCAGCATGGGGATCAACCGGAAGGCGATCCGCGATGCGATCACAAAGGGCGAGGGCGTCGGGGACCAGCTCTACTTCGTGGGCTACCCGTTCGCGCGGCAGGTGAAGGACCTGCCCCAGGCGAAGTACTGGGAGCACAACATCGCCGAGGCGAAGAAGCTGCTCGAAGCGGCAGCAGTCGGGACGATCGAGACGACCTGGAGCCACGCGGACATCACGGCGTACGGCCAGGAGTACCTGGACACGGCGACGCTCATTCAGAACCAGCTCAAGGAGCTGGACATCCATATCACCGACAACACGCAGCCGTACTCGCAGTACATCAGCACGACGTACCAGGGGAACTACGAGGGGATGGGGCACAGCCCGCGGGCGATCGCGTACTGGCTGGACTACATCACCGAGCGGTTCACGATGAAGCCGAAGCGGGGCCGCATCAACCTGAGCTACGTGAACGACCCCGCGCTGGAGACGCTGATGGACAAGCAGCGCAGCCAGTTCAACATGGAAGAGCGCCTGCAGACGGTGCGGCAGATCGAGGAGCTCGTGGCGGAAGAGCAGTACGAGATCTACCTGAGCACCGACACCCGGACGTACTTCTGGGATCCGAAGATCGAGAACTACCGCCCGACGGCGTGGTTCCCGTACACGCACATCATGAAGGCCTGGCGCGAAGCCTGACCCTCGTTCGCCAGTGACTTCCAGCGGGGAGGGCCCAGGCCCTCCCCGTTTGCGTTGTCACGATGGCGCAGCGGGGCGTAGGGTTGGCCGAAAACCAAAGGCGGAGACAGCAATGTTCAAGGGAGTCGACCACGTCGTGATTGCGGTGAAGGACCTGGACGCGGCGGTGGGGCGGTACGAGACGATCTACGGGACGAACGTGAGCGACCGGAGCGACGCGCCGGCGGCGGGCATGGCGATGGCGTTCTTCCGGTTCGGGGACTCGTACATCGAGCTGGTTTCGGCGACGAGCGACCAGGGGCCCATCGCGAAGCGGCTGGCGGAACAGGGCGAGGGCGTGCACCTGGTCGCGATGAAGGTGGACGACATCGAGAAGACGGTGGCGGAGCTGCGAGAGAAGGGCATCCGGCTGGTCGGTGACCCGGGCCCGGGCAACCCGATCACGGGGCAGGTGTTTATCCACCCGGCGGTGACGGGTGGGGTGCTGACGCAGCTCGTGCAGCGCTAGCGCGAGTGCCGAGTAGCGAGTACCGAGTGCCGAGTACGGAGTGCCCAGTGCCCGGTGCCCAGTGCGGGGCCCGGGCGGGCGTGCGCGCCCAGTCGGGCGCGGTGCTGGCGGGGCCGTGGTGGTGGCAAGCGGCGTTAGTGGAAGGAGCCGCCGAGAAGGTCGCGGGCCATGATGAGGCGCTGGACCTCGCTGGGGCCTTCGCCGATGCGCCGGATGCGGATTTCGCGGTACCAGCGTTCGAGCGGGAGGTCCTTGGTCATGCCGTAGCCGCCGTGGATTTGCATGGCGCGGTCGACGACGCGGCCGCCGGCTTCGGTGGCAACGAGCTTGGCCATCGCGGCTTCGGTGCGGAACGGTTCGCCCCGGTGAGCCCTGTCGGCCGCGGCGAGGGTGACCCAGCGGCTGGTCCGGATGTCGATTTCGTTATCGACGATCATCCACTGGATCGCCTGGCGGGTAGCGAGGCGGTCGCCGAAGGTCTCGCGCTGGTTGGCGTAGGCGATGGCCATCTCCTGGGCCTTCGCGGCGACGCCGATGCAGCCGGCAGCGTAGGGGATGCGCTGGCGGCTGAGGCGGTCGTTCGCGATGGCAAAGCCGCGGTTGACTTCGCCAAGGACGTTCGCAGCGGGCACCCGGAGGTCTTCGAACTGGAGCTCGGTGGCGTAGTGGGTCGAGCGGAGCGTGTGGACGACGCGGCGGACGTGGAAGCCGGGAGAATCGGTATCGACGATGAAGCAGGTGATGCCTTCGCGGCCGCGTGAGGAGTCGGTGCGGGCGAAGACGATGCCGTAGTCGGCGCGGTCGGCGCCGCTGATGAAGATCTTCGCCCCGTTGAGCACCCAGTCGTCGCCATCTTTGACGGCGGTGGTCTGGATGGCGCGGGCGGGGTCGCTGCCGCCGGAGGGTTCGGTGAGGCCGAAGAAGCCGTGTTTTTCGCCGCGAAGGGTGGGGTAGAGGTAGCGCTGCTTCTGGTCTTCGTTGGCTTCGAAGAGCTGAGCCAGGCCGGCGCCGCCGAAGACGCCGTAGCAGGGGGCGTAGAGGCCGGCGCGGTGCTGCGACATCTCGATGGCCATGAGGGTGCGGGTCACGATGTCGATATCGGGGCCGCCGTATTCGGGCGGGATGTCGAGGCCGTAGAACCCCATCTCCTTGACCTGCGCGACGAGCCGTTCGTGGTCGGCGGGTTCGAGCTCGCTCGCATCGGGGTCGAGTTCGGCTTCGAGCGGGACGATTTCGTTGCGGACGAAGCGCCGGACGGTGTCGACGATGAGGGCTTGCTCTTCGGAGAGTGCGAGGTCCATGGCAATCCTCCTAGCCGGGGCTCAGGCGGCCCCGCGGTTTGCGTTGGGCGCGCTCGGCGTTCATGGGCG
>JBLNCO010000112.1:0-7702 GCA_050260715.1 Hyphomicrobiales bacterium
GTTCGTTGTCCTTCCGATGGGATGTGTGCGCAGTGCGCACCGGAAAGCGGCGCCAATCGAGGCGCCGGTGCCGTCTATTCGAACGGCAGATCGTCGGGCTCAACCGGCTGGCGCGGCCCGCCGAAGCCACCGCGGTTCCCGCTCCCCCGCGATGAGCTGTAGCTCGTCGAACCGTCGTCCCAGCCGCCGCCACCGCCCTGGCCGCCGCCATCGCTGCGGCTCCCCAGGAGCTGCAGCGAGTTCGCGATGACCTCGGTGCGGTAGTGCTTCTGGCCCTGGTCGTCGTCCCAGGTCCGCGTTTGCAGCCGCCCTTCGACGTAGAGCTGCTTGCCCTTGGTGATGTACTGGCTCGTCCGCTCCGCCTGGTCGCCGAAGAGGACGATGTTGAACCACTCGGTCGCCTCTTCCCAGTCGCCCGAAGGCGAGCGGCGCCGGTAGTTCACGGCCAGGCTGAACTGTGCCTGCGCGGTGCCGTTCGCGGTATAGCGGAGCTCCGCATCGCGGCCGGCATTGCCGATGAGCATGACCTTATTCAGGCTGGCCACTGTTCGCCCTCCTCACCTCAGGCGGTTGCGTCCGTCTCCGCGATGGTACCGCTTGCCGGAGCCGAGCCCGGTTCAGGCGCGTTTTGCGCCGGCACCGGCGCGGGCGATTCGCCCGCGGCGCCCATCGCGGCCGCATCGGCCTGCGTTGCCGGGGATTCTGCCACCGCGGGCGTTGCCTCGGCTACTGGTGCAGCGGCCGGGCGCGTCGCCGTGGTGTCCGAAGTCGCCTGCTGCACCTCGGCGGGCTGGCGGCGCGGTTCGCGCGGCGGCGGTGGTGGCGGCAGCTCGTCCGCCCGGACGATCAGGTGGCGATACACCCGCTCGTCGATCCGGAACCCGTCCTCCAGGTCCCGGACCTTTGCCGGGTCGATCTCTATCCGCGAGACGATGTAGTCGGCATCGAGCGCCCGGTTGATCGGGTACGCCATCCGGCGGCGTCCCCAGTGGTCCGTGCGCAGCACCTTGCCGCCGCGAGACTCGACCGCCGTGGTGAGAAGCTCGATGGAGGCGTCGGCGCCTCCCGATTCGGTGACGGCCAGGTCGTAGACGACCGTCAGTTCATATTCCCGCATGGGTCTCCATTGCAGCCGGCGATGGGTTTGTCCTTCCAGGCGAAGGACCGGGCTCCGGCGCGAAAGCAAAGGGTACTACCGGCCCACCTTCCACTCAAAGGAAGCGCCAGCCCGCATTCAGGCGAAGAGCTTGCCGACCGCCAGTTCGAAGCCGGCCGTTCCGAACCCCGCGTCGTCGCTGGTGAGCACATCGTCCGGGCCATACCGGTGGCTGTCGCCATTCGGACGGTGCACCGTCACGGTCTCGTCGTGCGGCCGTACGAGCCACACGCGTTGCGTCCCTGCGTCGAGGTACTCCTTCGCCTTGCGGTCTGCATCACGGTCGAGGTCGGAGGGTGAAATCACTTCAACTGCCAGGGTCGGCGCTGCGGGCAGGTAGCCCTCGGGGTCGCCTGTCCGTTCGAGCAGCTGCTTCGAGACCCAGCACACATCCGGTGCGACCACCCGGTCCGGATTGCTCCGGATCTTGAAACCGATTTCGAACCGGACATCGCCCAGGTTGTGCTCCTGCACGAAGGCGTCGAGCGCCAGCAGGAGCTGTTTCGAAAGCTTCCCGTGCCTGTTGGCTGGCGGCGGCATGTAAATCACCTCACCGTCGTAGAGCTCCATCCGGCGGCTCTCCGGGTCTTCCGGGAGCGCCATGAACTCCTCGGCGGTGAGGAGCCTCGTCCGAGTCGGTGTAACCATGCATCCATAATACCTGCCATCACTTCCACGCAGCGCGAAATCGCCCTCCCCTGTACACTCTGATCCCGTGTCCAGCGCACTCTCCGCCCGAACGCCCATTGCGGAACTCGAGGCCATCGCCAGGCGCGTCCGCACTCATATCGTCCAGATGGTTTACAACGCCCAGAGCGGCCACCCCGGAGGTTCGCTTTCCGCCGTCGACCTCGGCGTTGCCCTCTTCTGGAACCACCTTCGCTGCGACCCCGCGAACCCCCACTGGCCCGACCGCGATCGCTTCATTCTCTCCAAGGGCCATGCCACTCCCTTCTATTACGCGCTGCTCGCCGAACGCGGCTACTTCAGCCCCGAGCTCCTCGCCGGGTTCCGCACCCTCGGGAGCAAGCTCCAGGGCCACCCTTCCATGGACGCCCTCCCCGGCATCGAAATGTCCGGCGGCTCGCTCGGCCAGGGGCTTTCGTTCGCGATCGGCCAGGCGCTTGCCGGCCGCCTCGATGGCCGCGACTACCGCTCCTGGGTCCTCATGGGCGATGGCGAACTGAACGAGGGCCAGGTCTGGGAGGCCGCGATGGCCGTTCGCCACTTCGGCCTCGGCGACCGCGTGATCGCCATCGTCGACCGCAACGGCATCCAGAACGACGGCTTCGGCGACACCATCATGAAGATCGACCCGCCTGCCATGTTCCGCGGGTTCGGCTGGCACGTCATCGAGTGCGACGGGCACGATATGGCCGATGTCGACCGCGCCCTGGCCGAGGCCGAGACGCCCCGTGACGAACCCCGGTGCGTCGTGGCGCACACGATCAAGGGCCGGGGCGTGAGCTTCATGGAGAACAACGCCGCGTTTCACGGCAAGGCTCCTACCGCCGAGCAGCTGCAAACCGCCCTCGCGGAGATCGAGGCGGGACTCCGGTGACCACCGCACCCACCTCCGCCGCCACTCGCGAAGCCTACCCGCATGCGCTGGTGCAACTCGTCGAAGAGGGCGTCGACGTCATCGCCATCGACGCCGATCTCTCGGTTTCGACCATGGGCTACCAGTTTGGCGAGAAGTACCCCGACCGCTGGTATACCGTCGGCGTCGCCGAACAGAACATGGTCGGCATCGCCGCGGGATTCGCCGCTACCGGCAAGACCGCCTTCATCGCCAGCTTCGCCGCCTTCCTCCCTGGCCGCTGCTTCGACCAGCTGCGCACATCCGTCGCCCAGCCGAAGGGCGGGCTCAACGTGAAGTGCGTCGCCAGCCACGGCGGGGTCACCGTTGGCGAAGATGGCGCCAGCGCGCAGGCCATCGAAGACCTCGCCCTCGCCACGTCGCTCATCCCCTTCGACGTCATCGTCCCCGCCGACTACGAGGAGGCGAAGAAGGCGATCGTCGCCGTCGGGAAGAAGCCCGGCCCCGCCTACGTGCGCACCGGCCGCCCGAAGCTCCCCGTGTTCTACGACTCGAGCTACCGCTTCGAAATCGGCCGGGCGCACCAGCTCCGCCCTGGCTCCGATGTCACGCTCATCGCCTGCGGAGTCATGGTCGATGCCGCTGTCAAAGCTGCAAATCTCCTCGCGAACGAAGGCATCGACGCCCGCGTGCTCAACATGGCGACCATCAAGCCCATCGACCGCCAGGCCGTGCTCTCGGCCGCCCGCGAAACCGGCGCCATCGTCACCGCGGAGGAACACCAGACGACCGGCGGGCTCGGGACGGCGGTCGCCCGCGTGCTCGCCGAAGAGCTCCCGGTGCCCATGTCGTTTGTGGGCGTCGATCGCTACGGCACCAGCGGCAAGTGGGACGAGCTGCTGGAATACTTCGACCTCACCCCCGCGCGCGTCGCCCAGGCCGCCCGCGACGTCATCGCCCGCAAGCGCTAACCCTTCCGGGCCCCCGAACCGGCTCGATCGCGCCGAAATGCCGCGGCCGGGGGCAAATGATGAGGCCGGTCTTCCCCTGCTCCGCCAGGCCCCGGAAGTGCATACTCTGGCAGCCCGGCCACCGCGCCGGGCAGCGATGCCGACCACCGTTTCTTCCCGGAGCGAAGACAGGCTCCTCGCTATCCGGCCTCGTTATCTTTACCATCGGGTAGGGCCTTCCGCACCGCCTTCCCGTAGCCTCCGGACATGGCCGCTATGACCACGCCGACTCGCCTCCCGAGCGACCACCGAGACATCCGCTGGACTCCCCGCCAGCGCGAGGTCCTCGATCTCCTCGCCCGGCGCTACACCAACGCCCAGATCGGCCAGGCACTGGGCATTTCGCTCGATGGCGCCAAGTGGCACGTCAGCGAAATCATCGGCATCCTCGGCGTCGATTCCCGCGAAGAGGCCGCCGACTACTGGCGCGAGTACAACGGCCTCCCCGCGCGCCTGCGCCGTATTGCGAGCGGCATCTTCGCCGCACCGGCACTCCTTCGCACGGCCGCGGTTGCCGGTGGCATCGCCGCGGTCATCGCGGCAGGGGTCATCTACGCCTCGCTTCGCTCGGTGGGAGAGGACGACGCCCACCAACCGGCAACCCCGGCCGCGACCATTACCGCCGGCGCCGGCTCCCCGCCCGGGAACGCCACCCCCGGTCCCGACACCGGGCCGCCGGGCGGCGAAACCGTCGCGGGTGTCCCAGTTCGCCCGCTGACCATCGCCACGGCTTCGGCCGAATTTCCGAAGGACGCCCAGCTCTACTACGGCGCCATGGCCTACCAGAGCGAAGGCAATCCCAACAGCCTCATCCGCACCTACCGCAACGCGGCCGGCGAACTCGTCCGCGACGACCTTTTCGCACCGCTGCAGCAGTACGGCCAGGTGTACTCCTGGCGCGCCGACTTCGACCGCGGCCTGGTGGTCGCGGCAGTCTGCACGCACGGGTACTGCGGGGGCATGGCTGCCGCCGACCCCGATGCCACCAGCCAGCTCTACCGCTCCACCGACGGTGGCGTCACCTGGAACCCGCTCGGCGGCCCGCTCCCGCGCGAGACGTTCCTCGTGGCCGCCACCGACGATGGCGCCGTCCTTCTGACCTGGGACTTCAGCGGCCAGCAGCCCGCTCGCCGCCTCTGGCAGCTCCCGTCCGGCCAGGACGTCGCCGCCCCGAGCGGCTCCGACGGCGAACCCTCGTTCGTGCGCGGCATCGGCCTCGTCTGGCGTGCGGCGTCCGGCGGGTTCATCGACGCCGGTGGCAACCCCGTAGCGGGTGGGTTCGTTCCAACCATGAACTCGCCGAACGCGTCCCCGTCGCTTGTCACCGCCTTCCCCAACGGTGACGTCCTCGTGGCCTGGTCGAGCTTCGCGGACAAGACCTACGAAGAGCAGCCCTGGAACGTCTACTACGCCGTCGTCGGCCAGTCGGGAACCGTGAAGCAGGTCTGGAGCTACCCCGGCAACCAGGACATCCGCGCCGAGGCCCTCATCTCGCCGACGCTTCTGCTTGGCAACATCGCCCTGGCCAACGGCCCCCGCTCCGTCACCGGCTTCGACGTCGAAACGGCGCTCATCGATATCGAACACGGCACCGTGACCGCCATCCCGGAGGTCGCCGCGGGGATGGGCATCGGCGGCAATACGCACCCGTTTACCGTCGGCGCCACCGGCGGGCCCGTCCTGCGGGTCACCAACGCCGGCGACTGCCTGAACGTCCGGGCCCAGCCCGATACCGCCGCCCCGGTCCTCTCCTGCTACGCCGACAACGTGCTTTTGCGCGACCGCGGCGACTCCCGCGAGGCCGACGGGATCACCTGGCTCGCCGTCGCCACCCCCGACGGCCGCGAAGGCTGGGCCAGCGCCGAATTCCTCACGAACTAAGCCCTCTGCCTCAACAAGCCCCAGCGCCACGGGGCTCGCCGGCTACGGGCGGGACGCAATCCTTCCCTCACCCGCGTCACCGCCCCACCGCCGGCGCCTCTATGAGTCGCGCTCCATCGCCCCGGCCAGCACCCACCGTCCCCTGCCCGTGCCGGAGCCAACAGCTAATAGCTAACAGCTAATAGCTAACCGCCAATGTGCGACATCTCCACCCGCGGCAGCGCGACCGTGTTCTCCGTCCGCAGCTCCGAGTACCGGTCCGCGCGCGGGCGCCACACCTTCCCGATGAACTCCCGGATCTCCTCGTCGCTCGCACCGTTGCGAAGCAGCGACCGGAAGTCGTGCCCGCGGACACCGAACAGGCACGTGTACAGCTCGCCCTCGGGCGAAAGCCGTGCCCGCGTGCAATCCCCGCAGAACGGCTGCGAAATCGAGCTGATAATCCCGATCTCGCCCGTGCCGTCGCGATACCGCCAGCGCTTCGCCACCTCGCCACGGTAGTTGGGGCTCGCTGGCTCGATGGGGAGTTCGCGGTCGATCCGCTCGACGATCTCGCGCGCCGTCACCACTCGATCCATCTGCCAGCCGTTCGTCGTCCCCACGTCCATGAATTCGATGAACCGCAGGATGATCCCTGTGCCCTTGAAGTGCCGCGCGAGGTCGACGATGCCGTCGTCGTTCACGCCCCGTTCGACCACCGCGTTCACCTTGATCGGTTCGAGCCCTGCCTCGCGCGCCGCCGCGATCCCGTCGAGCACCGTCTCCACGCTTACGCCCACGTCGTTCATCCGCTGGAACACGGCGTTGTCGAGCGAATCGAGGCTCACGGTGATGCGCTTCAGGCCGGCGTCCTTCAGCTTCTGGGCCTGCCGCCGCAGCAAGGAACCATTCGTCGTCAGCGTCAGGTCGCGCAGGCCGTCGATCTCCGCCAGCTGGGCCACCAGGTGGTCGAGGTCCCGCCGCACGAGCGGCTCGCCGCCCGTCAGCCGGATCTTCTCGACCCCTTCGGCCACGAACAGCCGCGCGAGACGGGCGATCTCTTCGTAGGTGAGCAGTTCGTCGCGCTGGAGGAATGCGTAGTCCGCCCCGAACACTTCCTTCGGCATGCAGTAGGTGCAGCGGAAGTTGCAGCGGTCCGTCACCGAAATGCGAAGGTCGCGCAGCGGGCGGCCCAGGGAGTCGGAGAGCATGGCGTCCTCGGAGCCTGCCGTGTGAGCGGCGAGCGGGTTGTTGACCTAGCTTATCGGGTTTTGGAGCGGCCTGTCTTACTGCCGCGCGCCCTGCGGCTCGAGTTCCGGGCTGTCCTCGCCGCCCCACTGCAGGAGCCACGCGTCGTACTTCTCGACCCGCTCCGCGAGGTGGTTGCGCAGGCTGGCCATCTTCTCCATCTTCTGGTCGATGAGCGCCAGCTGCTTGATGGTGAGCTCGCGCGCCATCCGGAGCTTCGCGGCCTTCTCCGCCATCTCGGCGTCTTTCCGCCACTCGTTCCGGATCTGCATCTTCACGTCGTCGAGGTCGAGCATCTCCTTGATGTCGGCCAGCGAGAACCCGAGCAGGTCCTTGAACTGCTTGATCCGCTCGATGCGCTCGAGGTCTTCCGGCGAGTAGAGCCGGAAGCCGCCCTCCATCCGCGTGGGCGGGCTCAGCAGCCCCTTCTCCTCGTAGTAGCGCAGCGTCCGCTGGGTCAGTTCAGTTCGTTCGGCGGCCTCGCCGATCTGCAGGAATTCCCTGTTGCGACACTCGTTGCTCATCTCTCGGAGCCAGTCTAACAACATTAACGCGCACGTCAATGTCCGCCGATTTTTCACTCTCGGCCCTTGCGTTATTCGCTGCAATTCCCTTGCGAATCGCCCCTCCCACATAACCGGAGCGTGGCGTGAAGCTTGCCTTGCAACCGTCAAACTTCCGACATAACCGCGTTGAACACGACCCCGCCCCGGCCTAATGTACCGCTCACGCCAGCCCCCGCGAGCGGCCAGCTACCCGCCGCGAGACCAGAGCGCAGGTCTAATCAGACCCTGGATCACTATCACCATCCTCGCCCGCAACGCCGCGGGAGAAAGGAGCGTGTCTGCCCATGCTCAGCGATCGCGTACCCGAACGGCGGGACCTTGC
>JBLNCO010000113.1:0-3291 GCA_050260715.1 Hyphomicrobiales bacterium
AGGCCGTGGCGGCGTAGGCGTCGTCGGCGGCCGCGGGGAACTTCGCCTCCGGAGCGAGTCGGTAGTCGACCGAAACGACGGCGCAGCCGGTCTTGTTCGCGAGCGTGCGGCAGGTGGCATCGTGGGAGTCGATGTTCCCGAGCACCCAGCCGCCCCCGTGGAAGTAGACGAGCACGGGCAGCGGCCGGTCCGCTTCGGGCGCATACAGCCGCGCCGGGATGGCCCCGGCGGGGCCCGGCAGCGAAAGGTCCTCGACGCGGTGCACCGGGTCGCCCGGCACGGGCGGGCGCATGGCGGCCATCTGGTCGCGGGCCGCCTGTGGCGTGAGCGTGGCGAGGTCCAGCAGGCCTGGCATCTGGTCGAGCACGGCCTGGGCTTGCGGATCGAGTGGCATCGTGAAGCACCTCCCGGGCTGATGACGCCCGTTATACGGAAGGCGAACGGAGATGTGAACCAGTCTTCGGAAACCCAGCGGGCCGGCGCACCGGACTCGCGACCGGTAGATTTGGACAGCCCGGGTGCGTTGAGCGAACGTTGGGCTGCGCTCCCTCCCTGCCTGCCCCACTTCCCCTAACTCCGCTCGTTTGCGTACCATAAGCGGAACCACCGCAGATGGCCGCGCTTATCGAGATGGGGTGGAGGGATCCGGCCCTACGAAGCCCCGGCAACCTGTCCAGCGGATAAGGTGCCAACTCCGGTCCTTCTCACGAAGGAAAGATGAGAGCGCCAGCGCTCGAATGAGAAACGGCCCACGCGGAACGAGGAGTTTGTGTGATGGTTTTCCCGGGCCGAATGCTCATGCGCTAGCCCCTCTCCGAAGGGGCACCCCGTACCCTCCCAGCCGCTGCGAGCCACCGTGTCTCGCTGTTCCCGGCCCGCCGCCCGGCGGCGTGGCCACACTCGGAGTTTCTGCATGAGCACTGCTACCAACCTCCGCTGCCGCGAGTGTCATCGCGAATACCCCCTCGCTGCTCTCCACGTCTGCGAGTTCTGCTTCGGGCCGCTCGAAGTCACTTACGACTACGACGCAATCCGCCGGAACGTCACGCGCGCTTCGATCGAAGCCGGGCCTGCCAGCCTCTGGCGCTACCGCGACTTCCTGCCCTGCAACGCCGAATCGGCGATCGACATCGGCGCCGGGTTTACGCCGCTCATCCACGCCCGCAACCTCGGGAAGGCGCTCGGCCTGCCGAACCTGTACATCAAAAACGACACCGTGAACCCGACCTGGTCGTTCAAGGACCGAGTGGTCGCGGTGGCGAGCACCCGTGCGCGCGAGCTCGGCTTCACCAAGCTCGCCTGCGCCAGCACGGGCAACCTCGCGAACAGCGTCAGCGCACATGCCGCCGCCGCGGGCATGGAGGCGGTCGTGTTCATCCCGCACGACCTGGAGGCGAACAAGCAGCTCGGGTCGAGCATCTATGGCCCCACGCTCGTGAAGGTGCGCGGCAACTACGACGCCGTGAACCGCCTCTGCGCCGAGCTCGCCGGGCAGTACGGCTGGGCCTTCGTGAACGTGAACGTGCGGCCCTACTACTCGGAAGGCTCGAAGACGCTCGGGTTCGAAGTGGCCGAACAGCTCGGCTGGCGCGCACCCGACCATTGCGTGGTGCCGATCGCCAGCGGCTCGCTCTTCGTGAAGATCCGGAAGGGCCTCGACGAGCTGTACAAGGCCGGGCTCATCGACGAGCCCAGGACGCGGATGAGCGGCGCCCAGGCCACCGGCTGCTCGCCTGTCGCCACTGCCTGGCAGGAGGGCACGATGAACTTCCGCCCGCAGAAGCCGAACACCATCGCCAAGTCGCTGGCCATCGGCAACCCCGCCGACGGCTACTACAGCCTGGTCCAGCTTCGCGACACGAACGGCGCCTGCGGCAGCGTAAGCGACGAGGAGATCGTCGAGGGCATGAAGCTGCTCGCAGAAACGGAGGGCATCTTCGCCGAGACCGCCGGCGGCGTCACCGTCGCTTCGCTCAAGCAGCTTGCCGAGCGCGGTAAAATCGACCCCGGCGAAACAACGGTCGCCTTTATCACGGGCGCCGGGTTTAAGACGGTCGAGGCGGTGACGGGTTCGCTGAAGCCCGCGCTCGAAATCGACGCCACGATCGAAAGCTTCGAAGCCGCCTATGCGGCCGAGCGCCCAGCGGAGGCAGTGGCGTGAGCGTCAAGCGTGTCCGGTTCACCTTCCCGGAGGACCTTATCCGGGAGCCGTTGATCTACAACCTCGGCCACGAATTCCACGTGATAACGAACGTGCGCATGGCCGATGTCGATGAGCGCACCGGCTGGGTGGTGCTCGAACTCGAAGGAGACCCCGACGAGATCGAACGCAGCCTGACCTGGGCGCAGCAGAAAGGCGTGCGCGTCGACCCGGTGGTCGGCGACGTCGTCGAAGGGTAAACGAAGCACGACACCTTGCGGCGCCGAAGCCTCACCAGGGCCGGCGCCGTTCATTCTGAGCAGAGGAAAACGAGACTCATGGCCAACGTCCGCATCCCCCAGCCCCTGCGCAACCTCACGGGCGACAAGTCGACGGTGACCGCCGGCGGCGACACCCTCGCCGCACTTATCGGCGACCTGGAGGCGAGCTACCCGGGCATCCGCGAACGCCTGCTCGACGATAGCGGCGAGATCCGCCGCTTCGTGAACATCTACGTGAACGGCGACGACGTGCGCTTCATCGAGGGGCTCAACAGCCCCATCAAGGACGCGGACGAGGTGAGCATCGTCCCGGCGGTCGCCGGAGGCTCCTGATTCGCTACGCTCCCGGCGCCCGGTAGAGCGCGATAGCGATGTTGTCGGGGCCGCCGCGGCTGTTCGCCTCATCGACGAGCGCCTGTGCGGCCTCCGCAGCCGTCCCCGCGGCCAGCAAGCGGGCGATCGTGCCGTCATCCACGACGCCGCACAGCCCGTCGCTGCAGAGGAGCAGCGTGCTCGCGGGCGGCAGCTCCAGCTCGACCGGCCGGCGGTCGAGCGTTTCCTCCGTGCCGATGGCGCGCGTGATCACGTTCCGCCGCGGGTGGACGCGGGCCTCGTCGGCGCCGAGAAGCCCGGCGCGCACCTGCTCCGCGACCCAGGAGTCGTCTTCGGTCACCTGGCGCAGTTCGCCGTTGGCGGCGAGGTAGCCGCGGCTGTCGCCGATGCTCAGGAGCCACGCGCGCCCGTCCGTAACGATCGCTGCCACCAGCGTCGAGGCGCTGCCGATGAGCGGGTAGTCGCGGGCCGCGATTGTTCGGACGCGTTCGTTCGCCAGCGCGGCCGCCTGTGCGAGCAGTTCGGCCGGGTCGCCTT
>JBLNCO010000114.1:0-3853 GCA_050260715.1 Hyphomicrobiales bacterium
GCGTCTGCTGGGTCTCGGCGAGGCCGAGCTCCCATGGCACACCCGCGTGCTTGAGCGACGTTAGCGGGCTCGCGCCGGTGCCGCCGTCGTGGCCGCTGATGAGCACCACGTCCGACTTCGCCTTGGCGACACCCGCGGCGACCGTGCCGACGCCAACTTCCGCCACGAGCTTCACGCTGATGCGGGCGCGGGTGTTCGCGTTCTTCAGGTCGTGGATGAGCTGGGCCAGGTCCTCGATCGAATAGATATCATGGTGTGGCGGCGGGCTGATGAGCCCCACGCCGGGCGTGGCGTGCCGCACTTCGGCGATCCACGGGTAGACCTTGTGGCCGGGCAGCTGGCCGCCCTCACCGGGCTTCGCGCCCTGGGCCATCTTGATCTGCAGCTCGTCGGCGTTCACGAGGTACTCGCTCGTGACGCCGAACCGGCCCGATGCCACCTGCTTGATCGCGCTGCGGCGAAGGTCGCCGTTCTCGTCCGGCTGGAAGCGCCGCCGGTCCTCGCCGCCCTCGCCCGTGTTCGACTTCCCGCCGATGCGGTTCATCGCGATGGCGAGCGTCTCGTGCGCCTCCGCCGAGATGGAACCGTACGACATCGCGCCAGTCGCGAAGCGCCTGAACAGGCTCTCGACCGGCTCTACTTCCTCGATGGGCACGGGCGGCCGGTCGGGCTTGAACTCGAACAGCCCGCGGAGGGTCGCCATCTTCCGGCTCTGGTCGTCCACGAGCTTCGTGTACTCGCGGAAGATCTTTTCCTGGCCCGTGCGGGTCGCGTGCTGCAGCCGGAATACCGTCTCCGGGTTGAAGAGGTGGTACTCGCCGTCGCGGCGCCACTGGTACTGGCCGCCCCAGTCGAGCTCCTTCAGGCCACCTTCGCGATTGGGGAAGGCCCGCTCGTGGTTCGCGAGCACCTCCTGGGCCACTTCCTCGATGCCGATCCCACCGATGCGCGAGACCGTCTTCGTGAAGTACCGGTCGACTAGCGCCTCGGAGAGGCCGATAGCCTCGAAGATCTGGGCGCCGCGGTAGCTCTGGATGGTGGAGATGCCCATCTTGGACATCACCTTCACCACGCCCTTCTTCACCGCCTTCAGGTAGTGCTTCGTGGCCTCTTCGTGGGTGAGGCCCGGATCAAGGTCGCCGCGCTCGATGAGCTGCCGGAGGGTGTCGATCGCGAGGTACGGATTGATGGCGCCGGCGCCATAGCCGATGAGCAGCGCGAAATGGTGCACCTCGCGCGCTTCGGCCGTTTCGACGATGAGGCCGACCTGCGTGCGCTTCTTCTCCCGCACGAGGTGGTTGTGCAGCCCCGCCACCGCCAGCAGCGTGGGGATGGGCGCGTTGTCGCGGTCCACGCCGCGATCCGAGAGGATGAGCACCTTCGCGCCCTGCGCCATCGCCTGGTCGGCGTGCTCGTAGAGCGCGTCGAGCGCCGGGGCGAGGCCCGCCGGGCCCGCCTTCGCCGGGAAGTGCATCGGCAACACGGTCGCGCGCAGCGCCGAGTCGCGGAGCGCCTTGAACTTCGCCATCTCTGCGTTGTCGATGAACGGCGTTTCGAGGCTCACCAGGTGGCAGCTCTCGGGCTCGGGGTCGAGCAGGTTCCCCTCCGGCCCGATGACCGTCTTCACCGAGGTCACGATCTCTTCCCGGATCGCGTCGAGCGGCGGGTTCGTCACCTGGGCGAAGAGCTGCTGGAAGTAGTCGTACAGCGGCCGCGGCCGGTCGGAGAGCACCGCAAGCGGCGTATCGGAGCCCATCGACCCGATTGCCTCCTCGCTGTTCCGGGCCATGGGCGCGAGGATGTACTTCAGGTCCTCCAGCGTGTAGCCGAACGCCTGCTGCTGCGTGAGCAACGCCTCGCCCTCGATCGGAGCCGGCAGGTCGCCTTCGGGCGCTTCGGAAAGGGGCAGGAGGTTCCGGTCGAGCCACTCGCGGTAGGGCCGTTCGGTCGCGAGCTTCGTCTTGAGCTCCGCGTCGTCGATGATCCGCCCCTCTTCGAGGCTGACCAGGAACATCTTGCCGGGCTGCAGGCGGCCCTTGCTCAGCACGCGCTCCGGGGGAATGTCCAGCACGCCCACCTCGGAGGCCATGATCACCAGGTCGTCCTTCGTGACCACGAAGCGCGACGGCCGCAGCCCGTTCCGGTCGAGCACCGCGCCGATGTTCTTCCCATCGGTGAACGCGACGGACGCCGGGCCGTCCCACGGCTCCATCAGGCAGCTGTGGTACTCGTAGAACGCCTTCTTCTCGGGGCTCATCGACTCGTGGCCGCTCCATGCCTCGGGAATCAGCATCATCATGGCGTGCGCGAGCGGCCGCCCCGCGAGCACGAGCAGCTCCAGCGCGCTATCGAGCGCTGCTGTATCGCTGCCCGACTCGTCGATGACCGGCAGGATCTTGTGGATCTCGGGGAAGTAGCGCGACTGGAAAAGCGCCTCGCGGGCGGCCATCCAGTTCTGGTTACCCTGCTTGGTGTTGATTTCGCCGTTGTGCGAAATCATCCGGTAGGGGTGCGCGAGCTTCCAGCTCGGGAACGTGTTCGTGCTGAAGCGCGAATGGAACATCGCCAGCGCGCTGATCATGTGCGGGTTACGAAGGTCCGCGAAGTACCCGCGCAGCTGCGTCGCCGTGAGCATGCCCTTGTAGACCAGCGTCCGGCACGAAAGGCTCGGGAAGTAGCACATCTCCGCGTCGCGCACGCCCCAGCGGTGGATCGCTTTCTCGAAGCGCTTGCGAATCACGTAGAGCTTCCGCTCGAAGGCGTCCTCGTCGACCAGCCCCACGCCGCGGCCGACGAACACCTGCTGCATGAACGGCTCGGCGGCTCGCGCCGTGGCGCCGACTTCGCGGTTGTCGGTCGGCACTTCGCGCCAGCCCAGCAGGTGCTGACCTTCCTCTTCGACGATCGCTGCGAAGAGGGCCATTGCCTGCGCACGGCTGCGCGGGTCGGGAGAGCTGAAGAAGAGCCCAACGCCGTAATGACCGGCCTGCGGGAGCCGGATGCCGAGCCCGGCGCACTCCCGCCGCAGGAACTCATGGGGTACCTGGATAAGGATGCCCGCTCCGTCCCCGGTGTTCGCCTCGCAGCCGCAGGCCCCGCGATGGTTCAGGTTTTCGAGCGCCGTGAGGGCGTCTTCTACCAGGTTGTGCGAGCGGTGACCTTTGAGGTGAACGATGAATCCGACGCCGCAGGCATCATGCTCGTGGGCCGGATTGTAGAGTCCCTGCGCTGCAGGCAGTCCCGGTCGCTGCATAGTCCAATCCCCGTAACCGCCGCTTGCGGCTGCCGTCCTTTCGGAAAATAGGGGCCCCTGCCCGAGCGGCGTCGCTCCGGCGAGGGGTTTGTGAAATTCATCCCAAGACTACGGCTGCGGCGTGGTGAGACGCCAGTATAACAGTACCGTCAACGCGCGCGCGTCCGCTTTTTCTTGACGTTTTGCAAATTTCTGATGGCTCTATCAGCCACGGCTATACATTCCATTCCCACCGGTCCTCGCCCGGCCTGCCGCGCTGGCGACTATACTTTTCCCAAATACGACCGGAGGACGCCTCGTGACGACGCACCAACCCTACTGGGACGCCGAACACCTCGAAGAGGTCGTCAGCCGCCGTGCAAAGATCCTCGGGCCCGCCGTCTGGGCCGCCGCCCGCCCCGAAGCCGGCCCCATCATCTCGTTCGCGGGCGGCCTCCCCGATATCCCCTCCCTTCCCGGCGACCTCCTGTTGAGGGCAGCGCACACCGTCATCGAGCGCGAGCAGAAGGAAGCGCTCGAATACGGCGGTACGTTCGGTCCCTACCCGCTGCGCGAGGCTATCGCCGAGCGCTCGTCGCGGATCGAAGGCATCCCGGTCTC
>JBLNCO010000115.1:0-4465 GCA_050260715.1 Hyphomicrobiales bacterium
CCTGCCGCGCCGCCAGCAGCCCGACCGTCAGTTGCACGATGGTCACCCAGAGCGCGCCGATGATGCCGAAGCCGCCGGCGCCCCGCAGCGGCCCGAAGTCGCGCGCGCCAAGCCACGCAAACAGCGTCACCACTGCCGCGGCCGAAAGCACGCGCGCCACCGTCAGCGGCCCGAGGAACTGGCGCGGCTGCTCCACGTTGTTCGCGATCCGCCGCGCGCGCGGGTCGCCCCGCACCGCCAGCGCCTGGATGCGCACGTCGTTGGCCCGCTCGAGCGCCGTCTCGGCGGCCGCGACCAGCGCCAGCACCAACGTCAGCGCCACGATCGCCACAATGCCGATGAGTAAGCTCGCGTCCACGGCTAATCAGCGGGGGTGGCGTGGCCCATCGGCCGCGCCGGCACCCCGGCGACCTTCACCCCATCTCCAATGTCTTTCGTTACGACCGAACCGGCGCCCGTCACGGCGTTGTCGCCGATGGTCACCGGTGCGATCAGCATGGTGTCGCAGCCGATGAACACCCCGCGGCCGATGGTGGTGCGGTTCTTGTTCACGCCGTCCCAGTTGCAGGTGATCGCACCTGCCGCGAAGTTCGTGCCTTCGCCCACGTCCGCATCGCCGAGGTAGCTGAAGTGGTGCATCTTCACGCCCCGCCCGACGTTCGAATTCTTGACCTCGCTGTAGTTCCCGAGCTCGCAGTCGTCCCCAATGACCGCCCCCGCCCGCACGTGCGCGAACGGCCCCACGCGAACGTTCCGCCCGAGCTCCGATTCCTCGATGACCGACTGGCGCACCTCGCAGCCCTCGCCCACGCGACTGTTGCGCAGCGTGGTGCCGGGCCCGATGGTCACGTTCGCCGCGACGCGCGTCTCGCCCTGCAGGTAGCAGTTGGGCAGCACCGTCACGTCCTGCGCGATCTCCACCGTTGCGTCGATGTACGTCGTCTCAGGGTCCACGATCGTCACGCCTGCCCGCATGTGCCGTTCGAGCACCCGCCGCCGCATTCGCCGCTCGGCTTCCGCCAGCTTCACCCGGTCGTCGACGCCGAGCGCTTCGTCAGCGGGCACGGGGACCGTCGCTGCAGGAGTGCCCGCGTCGTAGGCGAAGTCCGCGAGCTTCGTCAGGTAGTACTCGCCCTTCGGGCTCACCGGGATTTTCGTCAACATCTCCCAGAGCCACACCGCCTCGAACGCATACTGGCCCCAGTTGATCTCCGCCTCGCCGGGCGGCCCGTCGTAGTCGGCCGCCTGCACGATCGCGCGCACCTCGCCGGCATCGTCGCGCAATACCCGGCCGAGCGCCCCCGCATCCGCCACCCGCTGGGTGCCGAACGCCATGGTCCGGCCATCGAGCGCCGCCACCAGCCGCCGCAGCGAATCGCCGGTCACCAGCGGTTCGTCGCCGTTCAGCACCACGACGGTCTCGCAGCCCGCGAGCGCCTCCTGGCAGCGGCGCACGGCGTCGCCCGTGCCCAGCAGTTCCGTCTGCTCGACGAACCCGACGTCCGGTGCGGCGAGCGCCTCGCGCACGAACGCACTTTCGTGGCCAACCACCACAACCAGCCGGGATGGGGAAAGCTCGCGAGCGGCGTTGATCACGTGGCGGGCCATCGGCAGGCCGCACACCGGGTGCAGGGGCTTCGGGAGCGCCGACTTCATGCGCGTCCCCTGGCCCGCGGCCAGCACAACGACGCCCGACGAGCCGTTCATGATGGCCACGCGGCGGCACAGGCCCGCGCGAGGGCACCGAAACCGGTGACTGCCGAGGAGTAACGTTGGGGAGGTTCGAGTGCCGTACTCATAACGGACGCGCTTCGCCGTCCACGTTCATGCTAGGGAGCGCCGAAAAACGCTGTCAACAGCGATTTCCCTCGACACGGCTCCCCGCCCCTCCGTAGCATCTGCCAACACTGCCATGCCCAAGCCACCCCGAACCTCCGACGAAATTCGCGACGCCTTTCTCCGCTTCTTCCAGGAACGCGGACATCAGCTGCTGCCCGGCTGGCCGCTGGTCCCCATCGGCGACCCCACGTCGCTCTTCACCAGCGCCGGGATGCAGCAGTTCAAGCCCTACTTCATGGGCGAAGATACGCCCCCAGCGCCACGCGTCACCACCGTGCAGCGCTGCTTCCGCACGACCGACATCGAATCGGTCGGCGATTTCAGCCACTGCACCGCGTTCGAGATGCTCGGCAACTTCAGCTTCGGCGACTACTTCAAGAAGGGCGCCATCGAATTCGCCTGGGAGCTCCTCACGCAAGTCTACCAGATCCCGCCCGAGCGCCTCCACATCACCATCTACCTCGACGACGACGAGTCGTACGGCTACTGGCGCGAGGTCGGCGTCCCCGACAACCACATCCACCGCCGCGACGAGGACCTGAACTACTGGTTCAGCTTCCCGAAGGACCAGCCGGGCGCCAGCGGCCCCTGCGGCCCCGATAGCGAAATCTACTTCGACTACCACCCCGAGCTCGGCCCCGAAGGCGCCCAGGTCCAGTATGACGCCGAAGGCAACCCCATTGGCGGCGTCGGCTTCGACGACGAGCGGTTCCTCGAAATCTGGAACCTCGTCTTCATGCAGCTCTACCAGCACCCCGATGGCCACCGCTCCGACCTGCCCGCGAAGAACATCGATACCGGCAGCGGCCTCGAGCGGGTGGCGGCCGTCCTCCAGGGCAAGCGCTCCGTCTTCGAAACCGACATCTTCCTGCCCATCCTCAAGGAGGCGGCCGCCGTTGTCGGCGTCGAGTACCTGGGCGGCGCCGCCACCGACGAGGAGGCGTACGTCATCCGTGCGATGGCCGAGCATTGCCGCGCCGCCGCCATGCTCGTGAGCGATGGCGTCGTTCCCTCGAACGAAGGCCGGGGCTACGTGCTGCGCCGCGTGGTGCGCCGCGCCGTCTACCTCGCCCGGAACATCGGCGTCACCGAGCTCTTCACGGCCCGCCTGGCGGGAGCGGCCATCGACAAGCTGGGCGAAGCCTACCCGCACATGCGCGAAAACCGCGCCTTCATCCAGCGCGCTCTCCAGACCGAAGAGGAGCGCTTCGTGCGGACTCTCGCCTCCGGTAGCCAGCGCCTCGAGGCGCTCCTCGAACGCCTCCGCGGAGACGGTGCCCGCGTGGTCCCCGGCGACGAAGCCTTCCTTCTCTACGACACCTTCGGGTTGCCGCTCGAGCTCACCCGCGAAATCGCCGCCCGCGAGGGCTTCGAGCTCGACGAAGCCGGCTTCGACACCGCGATGGAAGCGCAGCGCCGCCGCGCCCGCGAGCATGGCGGGTTCCTCCGCGGCGAGCCCTCGCCCCTCCTGCAGTCCATCGGCGAAGACCACAGCGCCTTCGTCGGCTACGAACGAGTCGAAGCCGAATCGCACGTCGTCGCCATCCTCCAGGGCGGCGCCCTCGCCGACGTCCTGACCCCCGGTCAGGAAGGCGAGCTCGTGCTCGATACCACGCCCTTCTACCCCGAAGGCGGCGGCCAGGTCGGCGACCATGGAACCATTCGCACACCCACCGGCGTCTTTGTCGTCGAGGACACGCAGTCCAGCGGCGGCGCCATCGTTCATCGCGGCCGCGTGACCGAGGGGGAGGTCCGCGTGGCGCAGACAGCCGAGGCCCAGGTCGACCTCTCGTTCCGGCTGGGGAGCGCCCGCAACCACACCGGCACGCACATGCTGCACGCCGCCCTCCGCGACATCCTCGGCTCCCACGTGCGCCAGCAGGGCTCGCTTGTGACGCCCGACCGCCTGCGCTTCGACTTCACGCACCTCGAATCGGTCCCGCGCGGCGTGCTCGTCGAAGTCCAGGAGCTCGTGAACGACAAGGTTCGCCACGACCTCGAAGTGAAGTGGCGCCGCACCAGCTACCGCCAGGCCATCGAATCCGGTGCCCTCGCCTTCTTCGGCGATAAGTACGGCAGCGAAGTCCGCGTCGTCGAAATCAAGGACGACGGCAACACGTTCAGCGCCGAGCTCTGCGGCGGGACCCACATCCACCACACCGGCGAAATCGGCTACCTCCACGTCGTCCGCGAATCCGCCGTTGCCGCTGGCACCCGGCGCATCGAGGCCCTGACCGGCCGCGCCGCGGAGCAGCACCTGCTCGAACAGCAGGAGCGCCTCTTCCGCATCGCCGACCGCCTCTCGACCACCACGGCCGAGCTCGAGGACCGCGTCGAGGCCCTCCAGTCCGAGCTCGAACGTCTCCGGAAGCAGGGCGAACAGCTCCTCCGCCTGCAGGCGGCGTCCACGGCGGAAAGCCTGCTCGAAAGCGCCCGGATGGTCGGCGATGCCCACCTCATCGTCGCCCTCGTCGAGGTTGACTCCCACGACATCCTGAAGGACGTCGCCGACCGCGTTCGCGCGCGCCTGAAGCCATCGCTCCTCGTCCTGGGCGCCGTCATCGAAGGGCGGCCCGCGTTCCTCGTGGCTGCCACCCCCGAGCTCGTGCAGCGTGGCGTCCACGCC
>JBLNCO010000116.1:0-2594 GCA_050260715.1 Hyphomicrobiales bacterium
ACCGGCCCGCCATCGACTACCTGTTCGAGTGGCTGGGGCGCTCCGGCATCCGGCGCGCGGTCCTGGCGCTCGGCCGGGACAACGACGACCTGGCCGAGGCGTACCCGCGCGGACGGCGCGGCGACCTGGAGATCGTGGTCGTCCGGGAGAAAGAGCGGCTCGAGTCGGGTGGGGCGATTCGAAACGCGGTGAAAGCGGCCGGGATCGAAGGGCGGTTCGCGGTGCTCAACGGCGATGTCTTCGTCGACTTCGACTTCGAAGCGGCCGTGGAGGCGCACGACCAGGCGAAGGCGGAGCTCACCCTCGCGCTGTACCACGTGGACGACCCGTCGTCGTTTGGGGTGGCGGTGCTCGACGAGCGGAACATGGTGAAGGGCTTCGTCGAGAAGCCGCCGCCGGGCACCGCGCCGAGCCACCTGGTGAACGCGGGCGTGTGGATCTTCGAACACCACCTGGTGGGCGAAATCCCCCCCGGCGCGGTGCGGGTCGAAGAAACGCTGTTCCCGTCGCTGGTGGCGCGCGGACGGCCGGTGCTCGGCTACACCTTCACCGGGCTCTGGGCGGACATCGGGACGCCTGCACGGTACCTCGCGCTCAACGAGGCGCTCATGGGCTACGTGGGCAACCTCGTGGTCTCCTCGAGCGCGCGGATCACCGATTCGGCCGAGGTCTACCTCTCCTCCATCGGCGCCGACTGCGTGATTGGCAGCGAAGCGCTGGTCGAAGGTTCGGTGCTCTGGGAGGGCGTCCGGGTGGGGGCGGGAGCGCGGGTCATCCACAGCGTGGTGGCCGATGGCGTGGAGATCGGCGAGGCGGCGCTGCTCGAAAACGTGGTCGTCGGGAGCGGCGCAACGATTCCGGAAGGGGTTCGCGTACCGCCGGGAACATCAATCGATGCGAACGCGCGTTATGATGCCCGGGATGAGCGATAACCCCGTCCATTTCGGAACCGATGGCTGGCGGGCCATCATCGGCGAGACTTTCACCTTCGACAACGTCCGCGCCTGCGCCCAAGCGATAGCCGACCACTTCACGGAGACCTACGGCCGCGAGCGCCCGGTGGTCGTCGGGTACGACACCCGCTTCCTCTCGGACGAGTTCGCGCAGGCGGTCGCCCGGATCCTCGCAGGCAATGGCTTCACCGTGCAGCTGGCCGACAGGCCGGCGCCAACGCCCGCGCTGAGCTGGCGCATCATCGAAGCCGGCGCGTGCGGTGGCGTGGTTGTTACCAGTTCGCACAACCCGTTCCGGTGGAACGGGTTGAAGGTGAAGCCCCACTACGGCGGCAGCGCGAGCCCGGAGATCGTCGCGGATATCGAGCAGCGCGTGCCGGCGATCCTCGACCAGCCATCGAGCATCGAGCTGGCGCCGGCCGACAGCGAGGCCATCCAGTCGTTCGACCCCATCCCGGGGTACCACGCGAAACTGGAATCGCAGGTGGACGTGAACCGCCTGCGGACGTCGGGGCTGAACGTGGCGCTCGACCCGATGTACGGCGCGGGCGCGGGCCTCTTCGAGCGGCTGTTCGGCGGCGGCAATACGCGCATCACGGAGATCCACAACGTCCGCAACCCGCTCTTCCCGGGCATCCGCGCGCCGGAGCCGATCGAGCAGAACCTGGGCGAATTTCTGGCCCTCATGTCGAGCGGGGAGTACACGGCGGGCATCGCGAACGACGGCGACGCGGACCGCGTGGGGCTGGTGGACGAACGCGGAACATATGTCGACCAGCTCCGGACGTTCGCGCTGCTGGTGAACTACCTGCTCGGCGAGCGCCAGCTGCGGGGCCCAATCGTGAAGTCGGTGACGACGACGAACATGGCGAGCCTCCTGGCGAAGCACTACCAGGTGCCGTACTTCGAAACGCCGGTCGGGTTCAAGCACATCGGGCCGCTGATGATGCGGGAGGACGCGCTGATCGGCGGGGAGGAGAGCGGCGGCTACGGCTTCCGTGGGCACCTGCCGGAGCGCGACGGCATCCTCGCGGGGCTCTTCCTGCTCGACTACGTCGCGGCGACGGGCAAGCCGCCGTCGGAGCTGCTGAACGAGGTGTTCGACATCACGGGCCCGCACTTCTACGAGCGTATCGACTTCGACCTTGAGCCAGGGAGCAACGAGCAGGTCAAGGCGCGGCTCGATGCGGCCGACCCGAAGGAGATCGCCGGGCGGCAGATTATTTCGGCGGACCGCACCGACGGCTGGCGGTTCTTCATCCCCGAGGGCTGGCTGCTGTTGCGCCTTTCGGGCACCGAACCGCTGCTGCGCATCTACACCGAAGTGACCGACGAGGCACTGGTGAAGCCGGTGCTGCAATCGGGCATGCAACTGGCCGGGGTAGCCGAATGAGCCGACTGGACGACGCAAAACTGCTCGACCTCGACCCGTCGGGCATGTTCACCCGCATCCGCGAGCTCGGGAGCGAACTCCGGCGAGCCTGGACGTTGAGCGAAGAGCTCGAGCTGCCCGCGAACGCCAGCGACGCGACGAGCGTCATAGTGGCCGGCATGGGCGGCTCCGCAACCGCGGGCGACTACTTCGCCGCGCTGTGTGCGGTGACATCGCAGATCCCTGTGACCGTGTCGCGCGGGTACTGG
>JBLNCO010000117.1:0-19332 GCA_050260715.1 Hyphomicrobiales bacterium
AGCGTTGAGCCGGCCGTCCCGGGCGGTCCCGCCGGCGCTGTCCACGCCGGTTCGGCGCCGTGCGCGGCAACATACGCCGAGCGAAATCCGGCCGCTGCGAGCGGTTCCAGCCTGCGCGAGCCCGGGCTCGCGTTGAAATCCCCGGCGACGACCGTCCCCGGCCCCGCTTCCGCCGCCACGAGCGCCGCCGTCTGCCGGGCTCGCACCTCGCTCGCCGCGCCTCCGGACTCCATGTGCGCGTTGAACACCGTCACGGGCCTCTTGCCGGCCGTGCGGACCGCGAGCCGTTGTGCCACGCGCAACCCGCCGAGCGGGCGCGCGTCGTACGACTCCGCGTCGAGCCGCGTGAGCAGCCCGATCCCCTCGATCAGCCCGCGCCAGCCCCGCTTCCGCGCCACGAACGCGCGGTACCGCCCCCCGCCGCCGAGCGCACGCGCGAGCGACCGCGCCTGCCACCGAAATGGCGCCACCTCCTGCAGCGCCACCACATCGGGGTCGATCCGCCGCAGTTCTGCCAGCACGAGCGCCCGGCGCAGCCGCCAGTTCCCGCGCATCCGCCACAGGTTCAGCGTGACTACCACCGGGGGGCCACAGGTTCCCGCCCCGGCCCGCCAGCCCTGGCGGCCGCGCGCGTTTGTGCCCGGTAAATGGCCATACCCCTGTGACGCCACCGCAACGCTACAGGACATAAGTCTTACCGGCGGCTTCCCTGCGCCACGATACCCTCGAATCACGGGGCGTCCTACCTCTCCGCCCCGATCCGGACTCGCCCGGGCGGCGCCATCCGTCCGGGCATCTTCTTGCCTCGAACAACGTCGATTCGCCCCGGGCCGCGCCGCCCCGGGCTCACCCCTCGCCAGGCGGAGGGGCAGTCGGCGCATCCTTCGACGCCGGCGCGTCGACCTCGTCGTCGCGGGGCGCCTCGCCCGGCCCTGTGGTGCGGCCCCGGGCCCGGTCGGCCGCCTCCTCCTCTTCCCGGAGGTTCCGGTCGTCGACGGGCGGTTTTTCCTGCTGCGGGTCTCCCATAGCGCGCGTACCTCGCGTGTTCTTCGCTACGAAGCTTCCCGCCCCATCGCCGGTTCCCGGCTAACGCGAATGCCGGTCAGCTACCGGCGGGGTTACAACTCCTTCAGCGGGTCGCGCCGGTACCCTTCGACGCAACGCACGCCGTTCGGCCCAACACGCGCTTCGTGCACCCACCCTGCCGGCAGGTCCAGCCGGTCCCCCGCGCCCATCAGCAGCCGCTCGCCCGTGGGCTGCAGGATGAACGTGATCGCCCCCGAGACGCAGTACAGCACCTTGTGGTAGTCGTGCGAATGCGCCTCGTAGCGGTCGCCCGGCCCGTTCGACCACCAGTGCGGTTCGAGCCCCTCCTTCTGGAGCAGCTCGTTCAGCAGGCGTTCGGGCGGCGGATGGGCATGACCCCAGCGGCGCAGGACAGGCGGTTCGACCATGCCCTCACTCTAGCCCACGGCGGCGGCTCTGGTGCAGAGTCAGCGGCCGGTCCAGTTGGGCGCCCGCTTCTCCGCGAACGCTCGCGGCCCTTCGATCGCGTCCTCGCTGCGGCGCCGGCGCATCTCCCACTCGTAGCGCGCCACGTTCGCGTCCGGCAGCGACATATCGAGGCCCTTCATCGCCGCTTCCTTCGTCGCCCGCACCGAAAGGGGCGCGCAGCGCAGGATGTCCTGCACATATGCGTCCACGGCGGCGTCGAGTTCGCTCAGCGGCACCACCTCGTTCACGAGTCCCACTTCGTACGCGCGCTTCGCCGTCATGTGCCGGCCCGTCAGCATGTACCCCATCGCGACCTTCAGCGGGAGCTGCCGCGGCAGCCGGTGCACGCCCAGCGCCCCGGCGATAAGCCCCCGGCGCGGCTCCGGCAGCCCGAGCTCGGCGTGCTCCGCCGCGATGATGATGTCGCACGCGAGCGCCAGTTCGAGCCCGCCGCCCAGCGCGAAGCCGTTCACCCGCGCGATGATCGGCTTGAACAGGTCGAACCGGCTGGTCAGCCCGCCGAACCCTCCCGCCGGCATGCCGAGGTTCGGGCGCTGGTCCGCGGGCAGCCGCGACATCTCCGCCGTGTACTTCAGGTCGTTCCCCGCGCTGAAGGCGCGCTCGCCTTCGCCCGTAAGGACCGCCACCCACGCTTCGTCGTCGGCCGCGAACTGGTCCCACACGCCGCTCAGTTCATGGTTGGCTGGCGCGTGGAGTGCGTTCATCACCTCCGGCCGGGTGATGGTCACATACGCGACATGGTCCTTGATTTCATAGCGGCAGAATTCCACGCGAGCCTCCACAGGTATTCGTAGACCCGCATCCTACCTGCTCGCCACTTCTCCGCCGAGTGCCGGGATCGCATCCGCCTGTCGCGAATCGCTAGTCGGTGATCCGCTGCGCGACGCTCTCCGCCAGCGCCTGGCGCGTCTGGAGCTGGTCGCTCGTCGCACTATCCAGGAGCTGGGTGATCACCACCACTCGCCCGATGCGGTACACGTCGCTCCACGCGCGGTTGCCGCCCGAGTCGCTGTTTGTGGTTACGTAACTCTTCTGCGAATCGCCCACCTTCGGCGATTCCGTGTCATCCCAGCCCTGCGCTCCGCCGACAAAGTCCGCCGGGGGGTTCTTCAGCGCCGCCGCCGACGTCTCAAACACCTTCTTCGCGATCTCTTCGTCGCTCAGGACGTTGATGTCGACGATGGCCATGCGCTGCGAGCCATCCGCCGCGTTGTACACGCCGCGGTAATTGTCCTGGCCGGGCGCCTGTAGCGGCGCCTGCAGCTCCTTGAACTACTTGTACCCCAGCGAGGTCAAATCGGGCAGCAGCGCTTTGGCGTGCAGGTCGCCGGCGGCGGCCTGCACGGTCCCGTTCGCCCCTGTGTCCGGGTCGTCGTCCTTCTTCTTGCCGCCCCCGCAGGCGATGAGCGAAATCGCGAGCAGCGCGCAGAGCGCAATCAGCGCAAGGTTGCGCACTTCGCGATGATCTCGGCGGCCTGGTCGGGATTGATGTGGTCTGTGTTGATGCAAAGGTCGTACACCCAGGGCGACAGCCAGCCTGTGTCGTAGAAGCGGTGGAAATAGTCGATGCGCTCGTTGTCCGTGCGCTCGACCGTTTTCAGCGCCGTCTTCTCATCGACGCCCATCCCGGCCATGATGCGTCGCGAACGGAATTCGGGCGAACCGGTAATAAGCACGCTTAACGTGTCGAACCGCCCCCGGAGCGCCACGTGCGCCCCATGCCCGACGATTACCGAGTTCCCCTGCTCGGCCACATCGCGGATCACTTCCTCCACGAACTTCCGGTAGTCCGACGAGGTGAACAGCGGGCTGGTCGAAAGCGGGAGCGGGTCGGCCCACGCAGCAACCGGCATCGTCGGGTTTCGCGCGAGCGCCTCCAGCAGACGTGTCATAAGCGACGGTGTATGTTCGGCTTCGCTCACGGTTTCCGGCGAAACGCCCGCTTCTTCCGCCGCCTTTTGGATCACCTGGTAGTCGATCACCCGGAACCCCAGCCGGCTCGCAACACCGGCGGCGACCTCTTCGCCTGCTGCACCCACCTGGCGAGCGATAGTGACAACGCGCGTGTTCATAGTGTTCCACCCGGCGCTTGAGTCGCTGGCATTCTCAATTGTCGATCCGTAACTGTCGACCTTGGTACGGAAACTTCCGTCAGGGGGCCGATCGTGAGCCCATCGTTAACTGACGCCGCGGTCTCGTATTTCACCGTCGCCGGGATGGACAAAGGCCCCCGGTGTGGGGGCCTCCGTCCGAAGCGGTGGGTGCCTAAAGGGGCTGTTGGGGGCCGCCCCGTCAAGCCTGGAATGGGCCGGCCGCCGTTTCGAACCGTTCCAACAGGTACGGGTCGAAGCGGGTACCGGCGAGTCCGCGCATCACCTCGATCGCATCGCTGGGCGCCATCGCCCGGCGATACGGCCGGTCGCTCGTGAGCGCGTCGAAGGCTTCGCTCATGCCGATAATCTGGGCCTCCACGGGCACTTCGTCGCCTTCGAGCATGCCCGGGTACCCCTTGCCGTCGATCCGCTCGTGGTGGCAGCCCACCCACCACGCCGCCGCGCCGAGCCCGGGCACTTCGCTCAGGATGTCGCGCGCGTAAATCGGGTGGAGCTGCACCGCCGACATCTCGTCGATGGTCAGGATGTCGGGCTTGCTCAGCACGTGCGTCGAAACGCCGAGCGTGCCGATGTCCTGCAGCAGCGCCGCCGCCTGCACCAGGTCCGCGCGCCGTTCGGTCATGTCGCACACGAGCGCGACCTTCCGGGCGAGCTCGGCCACGCGCCGCCCGCGCCCTGCCTCGCGGCCGTTGCGCCCATCCACGATGTCGCTCAGCACGCCGAGGAGCTCGAACAACTCCTCGCGCGTCATGATGCCGCCGTAGTTCAGCGACATCAGCGTCGCCGGCAGGTCGTTGTCGTAGAACCCGAGCCAGAACTCGTCGCGCGAGGCAAGCGCCGCCATGGTGAGGGCGATCTCCGGGTCGAGTTCGCTGCCGGCCATCTCGCGCACGAGCTGCGGCCCGCGCCGGCGCACCAGCAGCGGCGAGCCCTCGGCGTCGATCATCGACTCCACGCGATCGGCCACGGCGACCACGCGCGCCACGATGGGCATGCGCTCGCCCGCCTGCGACCCCGGCAGCCCGCTGCCGTCCCAGCAGTCGTGGTGGCACGCGACCGCCCTGGCGACCGCTTCGCCCAGCCCGAGCCGCCGCACGATCTTCGATCCGTGCTCGCAGTGCTGCGTAAGCGCCTCGATGACGTCGGCCCAGCCGCCCGTGGGCATCGCCGCCATCACTTCGCGCGCGGTGGTGGTGTTCGAAAGGAGCCGGGTGCCCCGGCCGGTTTCCACGCGCGGCGCGGCAGGCAGTGCCGCCATCCCCACATCGTGGAGCAGGCACCCGAAGAATACCTCTTCGATGCGCCCGGCATCGAGCCCGAGTTCGTTCGCGAGGTAGACGCCGATGTAGGCCACGCGTTGCGCGTGACCCGGACGCCGCCCTTCGGCCAGGTCGAACGCCCGGCTGAGTGCAGCCAGCAGCGTCCCCCGGCTCAGCCGGGGAACACCGGACAGGCCAGCGTCGTCATAGAGGGAGGGATCCAGGAAGTCGGCTTTGACGGCCTGGATCGATGCCTTCGATGCCATTCGGGGCTCCCGCGTAGGTTCGCTAGTCCAGATATCGGTAGCGTTCGCGGTATCCGAGAGGGACACACGGGTGACCAGCGGGAGAAATCGGGAAGCGTCGTGGATACTATGTGCGCGCTGACTCAGCGGTGACGTTCATCGCCGCGTTCGGCGCTGCCCTGCGGTGGAGCCGGAGCCGGCACGCACGACCGCCGCCTCTTCGCCAATCTGCACAACGAACCCGGACGCGTTACACTGGATTGGGTAGGGGCGTCCCGGCGAAGGTTCGAGATGCAATCGCAACCTCCCCGTGTGGTTTCGGTCAGTTATGGATCGCTCTCGGTTGAGCCGTTTTATCGATCAGCCGCTCCTTGATCTCCCACTCGAGGAACCAGTCCTCGTTTCTACGACCGATTCCGTCCGCCGCGCCGCTCACCTTATGCACCAGGGTTCTCGTTCCTGTGTGCTTGTTATGGATGGTGAGCGACTCGCGGGCATCTTCACAGAACGCGATGTCCTGACGAAGTGCATGGATGAGGGGTTCGACTGGAACCAGCCCATCGCCAACAGCTGTACCCCCGATCCGCTCACGATCCCTGGTCAGTCGCAGGTGGCCGACGCCATCGCGACCCTCCAGCAGCACTCGTACCGCACCCTGCCCGTTACGGAAGGGGGACGCGTTGTCGGACTCGTCCGCCTTGGCGACCTGTTAACCCACCTCGCCGAGGCGTTCCCCGAAGACGTTTTGAATCTACCTCCACGCCCACACCAGGTGATGGATAAAGAAGAGGGTGGTTAGCAGAGGCCCATGACGACGGAGACAAAATCCCCGGTCCCCCACGCAGTCGAAGAGCTCGACCGCGTCACCATTCGCTTCGCCGGCGATTCCGGCGATGGCATGCAGCTCACCGGCACCCAGTTCACGAAGACCACCGCGGTCTTCGGGAACGACCTGGCCACGCTGCCCGACTACCCGGCGGAAATCCGCGCCCCCACGGGCTCGCTGCCCGGCGTCTCCGGGTTCCAGATCTCCTTCGCGAGCAGAGACATCCGCACCCCGGGCGATCAGCCCGATGTGCTCGTCGCCATGAACCCGGCGGCCCTCAAGACCAACATCGGGGACCTTCGCGCCGGCGGGCTCCTCATCGTCGATGAGAACGAGTTCAACCCCGCGAACCTGAAGAAGGCCGCCTACGCGAGCAACCCGCTCGAAGATGGCAGCCTCGCGGCCTACCAGCTCGTGCGCGTCCAGATCACCCGCCAGAATGAGCTTGCGCTCGAAGGGCTCCCGCTCAACGCGCAGCAGAAGTTCCGCTCGCGCAACTTCTACGCGCTCGGGCTCATCCTCTGGCTCTACGGCCGGTCGATGGAGACCACCGTCCGCTGGGCGCACGAACGCTTCAAGCGCATGCCCGACCAGCTCGAGGCGAACCTTCGCGCGCTGCGCGCCGGCTACAACTTCGGCGAAACCAGCGAACTCTTCCACGTCCGCTACGACGTGCCGCCCGCCGACGTGCCGCCCGGCACCTACCGCCACATCAGCGGCAACGAAGCGACCGCGCTCGGGTTCCTCGCCGCATCGCAGCTGAGCGGCCTGCCGCTCTTCTACGCGAGCTACCCGATTACTCCCGCCTCCGATGTCCTGCACGAGCTCTCGAAGCTCCGCAACTTCGGGGTCAAGACCTTCCAGGCGGAAGATGAGATCGCCGCGATTGGCGCCGCCATTGGCGCGGCCTACGGCGGCCATCTCGGCCTCACGGGTACGAGCGGCCCGGGCCTCGCCCTCAAGAGCGAGGCGCTCAACCTCGCAGTCATGACCGAGCTCCCGCTCGTCGTCATCGATGTCCAGCGCGCAGGCCCCAGCACCGGCATGCCTACCAAGACCGAGCAGGCCGACCTGCTCCAGGCGATGTTCGGCCGCAACGGCGACTCGTACGTCATCATCGTCGCCCCGGCCACCCCGGCCGACTGCTTCACGATGGCCATCGAAGCCTGGCGGCTGGCGCTCAAGTACATGGTGCCAGTCATCTACCTGAGCGACGGCTACCTCGGGAACGGCTCCGAGCCGTGGCGCATCCCCGAGATCTCCGAGCTCCCGAAGATCGAGTGGAGCTACACGAATCTTTCGCCCGAGGAGTTCAGCCCCTACAAGCGAGACCCCAGGACGCTCGCGCGGCCGTGGGCCGTCCCCGGCCAGAAGGGCCTCGAACACCGCATCGGCGGCCTCGAGAAGTCGGGCAAGACCGGCGACATCAGCTACGACCCGCAGAACCACCACGAAATGACGCTCCTCCGCAAGGAGCGCGTCGAGCGTGCCGCGCAGGACATCCCGGACCTCGAGGTCCAGGGCCCGTCTTCCGGCGAGCTGCTGGTGCTCTCGTGGGGCGGCACCTACGGCGCCACCACCACCGCCGCCGAGCGCGCCCGCCGCGCCGGCAAGAGTGTCGCGTCGGCCCACCTGCGCTACCTGAACCCGTTCCCCAGGAACCTGGAACAGGTGCTGCGCAGCTACGACAAGGTGCTCATCCCCGAACTGAACACCGGCCAGCTTGCGCTCCTCATTCGCGGCAAGTTCCTGGTCGACGCCATCCCGTTCAACAAGATCTCCGGCCAGCCGTTCAAGATCGCCGAGGTCGAAGGGAAGATCGATGAGGCCCTTGGCCTCAGCGGCCCCTATCAGCTCAAGTTCGGCTCCGCCGCTGTCCTTGGAGGTAGCTAGCTATGACCGCTCCGGCCAGCAACGGTAACATCCCCGCCGACCTGCCCGTACTCACCCGCAAGGACTTTGTTTCGAACCAGGAAGTCCGCTGGTGCCCGGGCTGCGGCGACTACTCCATCCTCGCGCAGATGCAGAAGATGCTCCCCGACCTTCGCATCCCGCGCGAGAACCTCGTGTTCATCAGCGGGATCGGCTGCTCCAGCCGCTTCCCCTATTACGTCGAAACCTACGGGTTCCACAGCATCCACGGCCGCGCGCTCACGCTCGCGACCGGCCTCAAGTCCTCGCGGCCCGAGCTCTCCGTGTTCGTCATCACCGGCGATGGCGACGGCCTCAGCATCGGCGGCAACCATCTGCTCCACGCGATGCGCCGCAACATCGACCTGACGGTCGTGCTGTTCAACAACCGCATCTACGGGCTCACCAAGGGCCAGTACTCGCCGACGTCCGAGATGGGCAAGATCACGAAGTCGTCGCCTTACGGCACGACCGAGCACCCGCTGAACCCCATCCGCGTGGCCCTCGCCGCCGGCGCGACCTTCGTCGCCCGCTCCGTCGACCGCGATACCAAGCACCTGGAAGAAACGCTCTACAAGGCGGCCACCCACCGTGGCACGTCCTTCGTGGAGGTCTACCAGAACTGCAACATCTTCAACGACGGCGCCTTCGCGGCCTTCGCCGAAAAGGAAGTCCGCCAGGACCGCATGCTCTACCTGGAAGATGGCAAGCCGATGCGCTTCGGCAAGGAGCGCGAGCACGGTATCCGCCTGAACGGCTTCAAGCCCGAGGTTGTCGAGAACTTCAAGGACGAATCCGAGCTCCTCGTGCACGACGCGAAGGATCCCGATCCGACGCTCGCCAACATCCTCGTCCGCATGGACTACCCCGACTTCCCGGTGCCCATTGGCGTCTTCCGCGACGTCAGCCAGCCGACCTTCGACGAGCTGCTCCAGAAGCAGGTCGAAGACGCGAAGGCGAAGAACCCGCCCAACTTCGAGGAGTTGCTGCACGCGGGCGAAACCTGGGAAGTCGACTGACCCGCGGCTGCCCCCTGCATCTCATTCCGGGCCGCGGCGGACGCCGCGGCCCGCTGCAATGGAGGAAGGCATGACGGTGGAACGGACGAACATCATCATCTGCCCCAACTGCGGCGCCGAAAACATCGAAGGCACCGACATCTGCGAAAACTGCCTGATGGACCTCCGCACCGTCGATGTGCCCGACACCGTCCAGGTCGCGAGTGACTCCGACCTCCTCGAGCCCATCTCCTCGCTCCGCCTCCGCGAAGCGCGCACCGTCCCTGTCACCGCGACCCTGCGCGAGGTCATCAAGCGCATGCACGACGAAGTTGCCGAGGCCCTCATCGTCATGAAGGGCGCCGATATCGCGGGGATCTTCACCGAGCGCGATGTCCTGAAGCGCGTCGTCGAAGAGCAGGTCGATTTCGATGCCCCCATCTCGCGTTACATGACCCCCGACCCGGTCGCCCTCCGCGACGACGACACCATGGCCACCGCCCTCAACAAGATGGGCGACGGCGGTTTCCGCCACATCCCCGTGACGAACCGCGGGCAACTCATCGGCGTCCTCGGCGCACGCGACGTCATGAACTGGGTGATGTCGAAGTACTTTGGCTAGACGCGACGGATGGATCCATGGGTCTAGCCTATGCGTCGCTGATGCCGTACTCTTTCTGACCATAGCCAGCCGCTATGGCTGCCGGGTCAGTCATCCATGGAGCTTGCCCAGTTAGACGCCTTCATTACGGCCGCCGATTGCGGAAGCTTTAGCCGCGCGGCCGAACTGCTCTCCGTCGCCCAGCCCTCGCTCAGCAACCGAATCCAGTCGCTCGAACGCGAGGTCGGCCAGTCGCTCTTCGAACGCATGGGCCGCGGCGTCAAGCTCACCGACGCCGGCCGCGCCTTCCTGCCCTACGCCCAGCGCGTCATGCGTACCCTGAACGACGGCCTCATGGTGCTCGAAGGCACCCGCGAAGGCACCGCCGGACGCCTCAGCATCGGCAGCGCCCCGGCGGTCGGCACCTATGTGCTCCCCCGCCTCCTGAAGATCTTTTGCGACAACCGCGACGGTGTGGACGTCGTCGTACGCACCGGCCATTCCGACGAAGTGCTCCAGATGGTGCTCGATGACGACGTGCAGGTCGGATTCGGGCGCCCCATCAACCACCCCGACGTGCGCACCATCGTCCTTTACCAGGACGAACTCGTGCTCGTCGTCTCCTCCGAGCACCGCTACGCCAAGCGCGGCACCGTCAAGGTCGAGGAGCTCGCCGACGAATCGCTCATCCTCTTCGACCGCGACTCCGGCTATTTCGGGATGATCCTCGGGCTCTTCCGCGACCTCGGCGTCGTCCCGCAACAGCAGATGCAGCTCGACAGCATCGAAGCAACGAAGAAGATGGTCGAAGCGAACCTCGGCATCGCCCTCCTGCCCGAGCTCTCCGTCGACCGGGAGATCCGGCTGGGCACGCTCCATAAGGTGCACATCCAGTCGGCCGAACCGGTCGAGCGCGACATCGCCGTGATGTACCGCCGCAACAAGCCGCAGTCGGGCCCCATGTCGGCCTTCCTCGACCTGCTCGGCGAAATCTACGGCACCCGCCTGCCGAAGTAGGGCTCCGTCGCCCGCAGCGGCCGGTCCGCCGTACCCTCGACCTGTGCTGATCGACCTGCATTGCCACTCCCTGCCGCTGTCGCAGTGTAGTTCGCTGCGGCCCGAGGAGGTGGTGGACCTTGCCCGCGAACGCGGCCTCGATGGCATCGTCCTCACCGAGCACGACGCTACGCGGGACTCATCGGAGCTCGCGGCGCTCCGGCAGCGGACCGGGTTCCTGGTCCTCGGCGGCACCGAGCTCACGACCGACCGCGGGCACATCCTCGCTTTCGGCCTCGCACCCGGCCACCCGCCGCTCGCGACCCTCGCCGCCGCCCGGGCAGCGGCCGATGCGGATGGCGCGCTGCTCTACCTTGCGCACCCCGCCCGCGACGGTCTGCTCCGTCTCGACCACGAGCTCGTGACCGCCGTCAACGGCGTCGAAGCGATCAACGGCTCCGATTCGCGTCTCCAGAACGTGAGCGCGACGGGCCTTGCGCGCGGCTTCCCGCTGCCCGGCATCGGCGGCTCCGACGCCCACACCGCCGCCGAAGTCGGACGGGCCGCCACGCAGTTCGACGCCCCCATCGCCACCGAAGCCGACCTCGTCGCCGCCCTTCGCACCGGCCGCTACCACGCAGTCCACCTCGAGTAGGACCACCGCCAAGGGTGAGTGGACGCGGTACCTCGATGGCGGATTGCGCGCGACGATACCAAACTTTCCGCAATCGGCATCCTTCATGGTAACGGAACGATGAACGAAGCACTGGCGGCGGCCGCAACCAAGTACCCGGGGGAGGGCTACTGTGAATCTGCGACCGCCCGTCACCCGTGCCCTGGCCCTTGCAGCCCTCGCGGCGATTTTCGACGTAGCAATCGCGGTCATCTTCCGCGAGATGGTGGACGACGATGATGCGGCCGTGACAGCCGTGCTCGCGGCCTGGGCCGTGGTCTGGGTGCTCGTCGTGGGTTCTGCCGGCGGGTTCGAAGGAATCTCGAACAGGTCCCTGGTAGCGGCCCTCTCGGGAACTGGCGCACTGGTGGCCGCGTTCCTGGCGGTCAACGCGACCGGAACAACCGAGTCCGGTGACCGCGGGCCCTATCTCCTGGTACTCCTGGTGCTGTCATTCGGGCTTGCCGTCGTGGTCATCGCGCTCTGGCTCCTCGCCGCCGCCGTCATCCAGGCCCTGCGAGTCTCCAGGCACGCGCCGCGGTAAAATCCTCCCGCTGGTCGACGCCAATCAGGGCACATAGCAACCGCCATTCCCGCTATCCTGTGCCGCCGTGCCACTTCGCACCCCGGAGACCCCATGAAGTTCGGCTTCGTTCAGCCCTTCGGCGACGCCCGGTTCACCGTCGACCTCGCCCGCGAGGCCGAGCAGTCGGGCTGGGACGGCCTCTTCGTCTGGGAGCCTGTCTGGGGGCCCGACGCGTGGGTCGCCCTCACGGCCGCTGCGATGGTCACTGAACGGCTGCGCCTGGGCACCATGCTCACGCCCGTCTCCCGCATGCGCCCCTGGGAGCTCGCGTCGAAGACCGCCACGCTCGACGCCCTTTCGAACGGCCGCGTGACCCTCGCGGTTGGGCTCGGCGCCCCCGACACCGGCTTCAAAACCTTCGGCGAAGTCACCGACATCCGTACCCGCGCCGAGCTCCTCGATGAGGGGCTCGACATCCTCACCGGCCTCTGGAAGGGCCAGCCGTACACCTACCAGGGGAAGCACTACACGGTCGGCGAGTTCGATTTCCCCCACCACGCACCGCCGCCCGTCCAGCAGCCGCGCATCCCCATCTGGGTGGTGGGCGTGAACCGGCCGAAGTCCCTCCGGCGCGTCGCGAAGTACGACGGCCTCGTCCACCAGGGCACGCCCGGCGACCTGCCCGAGCTCCGCAATTGGCTCGAAGCGAACCGCGAGTCCGGCGGCCACTTCGAGTACGTCGTCGAAGGGACGACCCCGGGCGGCGATCGCGCCGCCTCCCGCGCGGTGATCGACCAGTGGGAGCAGGCGGGCGCCACGTGGTACAACGAAGCCGACTGGGAAGCTCCGGCGAACGATGAGGGCCGTGAACGGGTCCTCCGGCGCGTCCGCCAGGGCCCGCCCTCCGGGTAGCGCGCGGCCTAGACGAAGACCTGCACCTTGTACTCGCCGTAGACGCGGCGCCACATGTTGCAGACCTCGCCGACAGTCGCGCCTGCGTTCACGGCGGCGATGATGTACGGCATCGTGTTCGTCGACTCCTCGCGGCTGGCCGCCTCCAGCTTCGCCATCGCCTCCGACCACGCCTGCTGGTTGCGCTCCGCCTTCCACGCCTTCAGCCGCGCGAGGTGGCGCTTCTCGCCCTCCGGGTCGAACTTCAGGATCGGGATCTCCAGCGGCTCCTCGAGCTGATACTCGTTCACCCCCACGATGATCCGGTCGCGCGTCTCGACCTCCCGCTGGAACCGCGCCGACGACTCGACCGTCTCGCGATGGAAGTAGCCCCGTTCGATCGCCGGGATCACCCCGCCGTACGCCTCGATTTCGCCGAAGATCTTCATCACGTCCGCTTCCATGTCGCTCGTCAGCCGCTCGACGAACCAGGAGCCGCCCAGCGGGTCGACCGTGTTCACCACGCCCGATTCGTGCAGGATGACCTGTTGCGTGCGCACCGCCAGCCGCGCGGCCTTGTCGCTCGGCAGCGCGATCGCCTCGTCCATCGCGTCGGTGTGCAGCGACTGCGTGCCGCCCAACACCGCCGCCAGCGCCTGGATGGCCACGCGCACCAGGTTCACCTCCGGCTGCTGCTCGGTGAGCGACACGCCGGCCGTCTGCGTGTGGAAGCGCATCAGCCACGAGCGCTCCTTCTTCGCACCGTACTTCTCGCGCATCAGCCGCGCCCAGATGCGCCGCGCCGCCCGGAACTTCGCGATCTCCTCGAAGAAGTCGTTGTGGCTGTTGAAGAAGAAGCTGATGCGGCCCGCGAAGGAGTCGATGTCCATGCCCCGCGCGAGACACCACTTCACGTACTCCTCGCCGTCGGCCAGGGTGAAGGCGAGCTCCTGCGCGGCCGTCGTGCCCGCCTCGCGGATGTGGTAGCCCGACACCGAGACCGGGTTCCAGAGCGGCATCTCCTTCGCCGCGAACTCAATCGTGTCCGTCACCAGCCGCATCGAGTGCTGCGGCGGGTAGATGTACTCGTTCTGGGCGATGAACTCCTTGAGGATGTCGTTCTGGAGCGTGCCCGCGAGCTTCGCGCGGGGGATGCCGCGCTTCTCGGCCGCCGCGATGAACAGCGCCCACACCACCGGCGCCGGGCTGTTGATGGTCATAGAGGTCGTGATCTTGTCGAGCGGCAGGTCGCTCAGCAGGATCTCCATGTCGGCGAGCGAATCGACCGCCACGCCGCAGCTGCCGAATTCGCCCTCGGCCCACGGCTCGTCGTGGTCGTAGCCCATGAGCGTGGGCATGTCGAAGGCGATCGAGAGCCCGTTGTTGCCGGTCTTGAGCAGGTCCTTGTAGCGCTGGTTGGTCTCTTCGACCGAACCGAAGCCCGAGAACATGCGGATGGTCCAGGGCTTGCCGCGGTAGCCGGTCTTATGGATGCCCCGCGTGAACGGGTACGAGCCGGGCAGCGAGATGTCGCGTTCGTAGTCGATGTCCGCGACGTCGGTCGGGTCGTAGAGGCGGTTAACGGGCCGGCTCGAGACGGTCATGAACGGCCCGGCGAGCTCCCTGCCCTCCTGCACCACCGCCTCGTCGTACTGCTTCCGCAGCTCCCGCGCGCGCTCGAGTTCCTTCTCGTTCAGCATCCCGGCCTCCTGCTCATTTACGGCGCCGCCCGGCACGCAGCGCTACCGTCCAGTATACGGCCCAGCTTCGCCCACCCGTTTTTCAGGGGTTCCAACAGCTTCGCGTCCCCGCAGCGTAGCAGCCGGACGCGAGCGCGATATATAACTTCACCCTCGCGCTTGCGGCGGGCGGCACAGAGGCCGTTGCGACGATGGGGGTCGCCCCGGCGAACGGCCCGGCGCCGCCGCCCTGGCCTCGTCGCTGCGCGTGCTTGCCATCGGAGAGTTGCCATGCCCGAAAACCGCGACGACCTGCTCCGGGAGTACCGCGAATCCCGCGAAAAGCTGCTCGCCGTCATCGATGGTCTCGACGACGCAGCCCTCACCGAACGCTCCATCGATGGCTGGTCCGTCGCCGACCATCTCCTGCACCTCGCCACCTGGGACGAAGTTCGCGCGCGCGAAGTTGAGCGCATCTCCGCCGGCCACATCTCGGCCTGGCGCATGACCGAAGAGCAGGACGACGCGTTCAACGCCCTCAGCTACGACCTTCGCCGCAACCTGACCCCCGCGCAGGCGCGCTGGGAGCTCGAATCGTCCCGCCAGCACCTCATGAACGCCATCGCGTCGGCCACCGAGCGGGGGCTCGACGCGTCGCTCTACGGCGAGGCGGGTCTTCGAAGCGGCCACGAAGCGCAGCACGTCGAATGGCTGCGAAACTGGCGTCAGAAGCGCGGCATCTAGCCCTGTTCGGCCATCTTCGCCGCGGGCGTCTCGTCCTTCGTCCCTTCGTTCACGAAGAGGGTGAGCAGGAAAGCGCTCTCTTCCGTCGCCTGCACGTGGTGGACCAATCCCGCCTCGATGGCGATGAGGCTGCCCGCCGGCACCGTGGTGGCGCTATCGCCGTGCCGGACGCGCAGGCTGCCGCGGAGTGCGTGGATCGTGATGGGCCCGGGGGCCGTATGCGAATCGATCGTGGTTCCGCCGGTCATCGCGATCAGGGTCAGCCGGACCGCCCCATCCTTCACGAGCGTCTCCGCGGCGCGTCCCGCCGTGGCCGAACGCGCGCGTTCGATGAGCCCTTCGGCCTCGCGGTCGAGCGTGAACGCGAGCACTGGCGCTGCCAGCCTGTGGGCACGTTGATACGAAGAGTCAGCCATCACTTCCTCCTGGACGAACTCGGACGCGGTCCGGCACCTTCCACCGTGGCCTGCTTTCGCGCGGTTGTGAAGGCCCGGTAGGCCCGGCTTATCCGTCCGCCCGGACAGCTCCTTCACGCAGGCACGCCTCGATCTCCTCGCTGCTGAGCCCGAACTCGGCCAGCACCTCGCGCGCCTGGGACCCGAACGGCGGAGTGGGCTGCGCGATGCGGAAGCCATCGCCGTCGATCGCCAGCGGCGGGCTTAGCACGCGCACCGGCCCGAGCGCCGGGTGCTGCACGTCGGCGACCATGTCGTTGGCCAGCACCTGCGGGTCGTCGAGCAGTTCGAACGGCAGGTACACCTGCGAAGCCGGCACGCCGGCTGCATCGAACACCGTTTTCCACTCCGCCGTCGTCTTCTCGGCCATCCGCGCCTCGGCCGCGCGCTGCAGCTCGGCGTAATGCTTCGCCAGCTCCGCGCGGTCCGAAATGCCGCCCTCGCGCGCGCCGTCCTCCAGGCCGGTAGCCCCGAGGAATCGCCGTTGCAGCCCCGAGCTCACGCACGCCACCGCGATCGCCGAATCCTTCGTCGCGTACGTCCGGTAGTACACGCTCGTCATCGCGCTTGTTCGCGGCGACGGGCTGCGGGCCGCCTGCTCCGCGAACGGCACGCCACTCGCCCGCGCCTCCGTGAGCCACGTGCGGAGCTCCGCGTGTAGCGAGCCGTCCGTGATTTCCACCCGCGCGAACAGGTTGTTCTGCAGCGCCATCGCCGAAGCCAGCAGCGAAACATCGACCTCGCCGCCGCGTCCCGTACGCTCGCGGCGGAGCAGCGCGCTCGACACGCCGAACGCCAGCAACACCGCCGCCATGTAGTCCACGATGGGCGACTCGCCGATCGCCGGGAGGCCGCCGTTCATCTTGCCCATCGCCGCCATCAGCCCCGAACGCGCCTGCACAACGAGGTCCATCCCCGCGAGGCCCGCGTCCGGCCCCTGCTTGCCGAACGCCGTCACGTTCCCGACCACGAGCCGCGGGTACCGCGCCGAAAGCGTCGCGAAGTCGAGCCCGAGCTCCGGCGCGAGGCCCGGCCGCAGGTTCATCAGCGCGACGTCCGCCTCCTGGAACAACGCGTCGAGCACGCGCGCGGCCCGCGGGTGGCGAAGGTCGAGCGGCAGCGAGCGCTTTCCGCGGTTCCTGGCGACGAAATATCGCGTTTCGTATGGCGCGAGCTGCCCCAGGTGACGGCTCGGGTCGCCCTCGTGGGGTTCCACCTTGATGACGCGCGCGCCGCCTTCGCTCATCAGTTGCGCGCAGTAGGGCACGGCCACGAACTGTCCCAGTTCGATGACCGTGATCCCTGCGAATGGCTGGTCGGTCATTGCTCCTCCGACCCCGCATACTACCCCCTCGTCCGCGGAGCCGCCGGTTTCAGAGCGGCGAAGCGCGGAGTAGGCTGGGACTATGGGACGCCGCCGTTCGCGGAAACAGGCACGGCGCCAGGCCGCACGCGAGACTCGCTTCCAGGATCCGGGTACGCTCGCCGAGCCCTCGTTCGAAGAGCTCCTTCTGCTCGAACAGGAGCAGGAGGAGTGGGACATGTACCTTCGCCAGCCCCTGCGCGACGCCCTGCCCATGGCGCCGGCGAAGGCCTGTGGTGCGTGCCGCGAGTTCATCGAGGCCGCCGACGGCGGCCGCGGCACCTGCCTCCACCCCGGCAGCGGCGTTCTCTCGCCCTGGACCGACACTCCCGCCTGCGACTTCTTCGCCCAGCGCTCCCGCCGCGAACCGAGCTCAGACTCGGGCCTGACCGGAATCCGAGCCGGATGGACCGCCAGGACTTCGCATGCGTCGCCGACGATGTGATAGAGCAGCCGATACCCTTCCATCAGGATCTCTCGGAGCTCAATCTCCGGTAGCTCTGGGCCGGCGCCGTCCGGAGAGTGGAAACTCTTCGATCCGCGCCGATGCCCGGATCGCGTCCCGTGCTGGCCGTTCTCCCCGGGCAGATAGAACTGGGACAGCCGTTCAACCTCGTATGCGAGGTCCGCGGCCGCCTCTGGGGACCACTCGACCTTCAATCGGCAACGCCAAACCGGCGGCGCATTTCTTCGAGCGAAATCATTCGGCCCGCCCGGCTGTCCGCGAGGCCCCGGGCGACCTTCAACCGTAGTTCGACCTCGTACTGCAGATCGTCCCAGGTGGCGTCGTCCGGGAGTCGCTCTACCATCTCGCCAGCCTGGTCCTTGATCCGGGCAGTCATTCGCAAACCTCGCTAGAAGTTTAAACGCCCAGCGCTCCCGCCGCTAACCGAGCTCCACCAGCAGGTCTCCTTCGCGGACTACGTCCCCGGCGCCCACGGCGAGCCGCCTCACCGCGCCCGCGCCGTTCGCGACCACGCGATGCTCCATCTTCATCGCCTCCAGGGTGAGCAGCAGGTCGCCCGCCTCCACGCTGTCGCCCTCAGCCACGCGGACCGCTGCGATGGTCCCCGCGAGCGGCGCCGTCACGATGCTGCTGCCGTCGGCGTCGGCCCGCGCGCGTGCGGGGAGTGGCGGGGGCGCCGCCACGCGAACCAGCCACGTCCGCAGGCCGCCTTCTGCCGGCACCACGGCGATTTCGCCGTCCTCAGTCACGCCCACACGGTAGCCCGCGCTCTCCCAGCGCACCTCGCAGCCGTCGGGAATGTCGAATAGCCGGCCTTCGAGGCGGCGCGCCTCCGCGCCCGGCGCATCGCCGTTCGCGTCGCGACCGACGCATGCGGTCACCCGGCCACCGGATTCCGGCGTCACGGCCACCCTCCGCACGCCGCCCGGACCATCGATCCAGCACATGAACGGCCCGCTGGCGAAAGGCGAACCGCGCTGCGCCCGGCTTCGCGCCCACCCGATCGCCGCGGCGGCCACGACCTCCTCGGGCGGCGTCGCGGCCGCGAGCAACTCCGGGAGCCCTTCGGCGAGCCAATCGACCGCTGCCTCGCCCTCCTGGAAGGTGTCGCTTTCGAGGATGGCGGCGAGCAGCGAAAGGTTCGTCGAGGGGCCGCGGAGCGTGGTCCCGCCCGCATCGGCGAGCGCCGATTCGATCGCCTCCTCGCGGTCCTCGCCCTGGAACACGAGCTTGCCGATGAGCGAGTCGTACTGCCCCGGGACCGTATCGCCCGGCCCATAGCCGAGGTCCGCACGGCCGAACAGCCCGGTCGAGGGCACGTCCAGCCGTTCGATACGCCCGGGGCTGGGGGCGAAGTCGTGCCACGGGTCCTCGGCGTTCACGCGCAGCTCGATGGCGTGTCCGTCGAACAGGATCTCCTCCTGTTCGAACGGCAACTCCTCGCCTGCGGCAATGCACACCTGCAGCTCGACCAGGTCGAGTCCCGTGACAGCCTCGGTCACCGGGTGTTCGACCTGCAGCCGCGGGTTCACCTCGAGGAAGTAGAACGGCCGCCGGCCATCCGCGCCGGGCTCGCCGACCAGGAACTCGACCGTGCCCGCGTTCGTGTACCCGACCGCCTTCGCCAGCCGCAGTGCTGCGGCGGTCAGCTCTTCGCGCAGGGCGTCGTCGACCACGGGGCTGGGCGTTTCCTCGATGAGCTTCTGGCGCCGCCGCTGGACCGAGCAATCCCGTTCGCCCAGGTGCACCAGGTTCGCGTGCACGTCGCCGAGGATCTGTACCTCGACGTGGTGCGCCCGCCGGATCAGCTTTTCGAGCAGCAGCCCGGGGTCCCCGAACGCAGCCTCCGCTTCGCGGCGCGCGGCCGCCAGCGCCTCCGGCAGGTCCTCCGCACGCTCGACGACGCGCATGCCGCGCCCGCCCCCGCCGCCGCGAGCCTTCACCATCACCGGAAAGCCGATGCGCTTGGCCTCGCGCACGAGCGTCTCGTCGCCGTCGGGGCCGTCGTACCCAGGCGCCACCGGCACCCCGTTCGCGACCGCCACCTGCCGCGCCGAGGCCTTGTCGCCC
>JBLNCO010000118.1:0-2504 GCA_050260715.1 Hyphomicrobiales bacterium
TGCGGGGGTGTGGCTGCGTTGGTCGCGCGGCCACACCCCCGTGGCCACGTGCGGCGGATCCCCGCGCCGCCCAGCACATCGAAACCCGGGGAGCGGTTCATCACCAGAGGAGGGAGTCGCCTGACAGGACAACGGCAATGCGACGGGGAGGACCGGCGCAGCCCGGGCCAGTTCGGAGGGGTCCGTACGGCCCACCATCCTGAAAGGACGGACACACACACCGAATGACACTCGCGTTATACGGGAAATCGAAGCGGCGCCGCGGCCTTCTCCTGCTCGCGGCATTCTTTGCGGTCGCCATCGCCACCCTCGGCGGCACCGCCGTACGAAACACCTTCACCGCCGACGCCGCGGATACGGGGTTCGTCAACGGGACAACCGCTTCAGGCACCTGCAGCAATCCCACCGGCTCCCTGACTGCTGGCTCGCTCAGTGCGGATTGCGACGACGGCGAAAACGTCGTGGTCTCCGGTTTTAACCTGGGCTCTGTTCCATCGAACGCCGGGGACATCGGCTTCGTCGTGAGCGTCACGGGGAGCTCCAGTAACCCTGGCGGCGACAAATTCAAGGCCGCGTTGTCCTGGGATGGCGGTACCGCCTACACCCCGCAGAAGGACTCCTCAAACGTACAGAGCTCGTCCCCCGACGACTACGGGATCCCCTCGAAGGGAGAGTGCGACTCCTTCGGTCACAACTGGAGCGTGAGCGAGCTGAGCGCCGCGAACTTCCGCGTGCGAGTGACGGCGGACCCGAACAGTTCGGATCCGATGTACATCGACCACGTCCAGGTCAAGGTCTGTTGGACCGAGCCCGCCACGATCCCGCTCAAGACCGACCATGTCGGCGCGACAAACCCCGGGTTCAGAGACGAAAACACCTGCCCGCAGCCGCCCACCGGCATGCAAGGCTATTGGGCATGGCACTTCGTCGCGACCGGAAAGGACGCCAGCTTCCAGTCGATCTCGGTGACCTTTGCCAACGCCGGGACGATTTCGGGCCCTGTCCCATCCGCGACGATCCTCTCGCACCCTGACGCGAGCCACGCGTACCTCTACACTCCCGGCCCCGACAAGATCGTGAGCGGCAGCGCCGCTATCGTGGGCGGGAATGGCGGGTTCAACCTGTCGCATGTCTGCGCGGGCAGCAACCGGGAGGTGATGTTCCAGAAGGTGACGTCGACCGCGACGCACCCCGCAGCGAGCTTCACCCTCGACGTCATGCCGACCAACGATTCGCTCGCGGCCGACCTCGCTGCCAACGCGACCGTCTCGCCGAAGAGCTCTCCGCTGCTCATCGGCCTCGGGGCTGAGACCGCTTCCGAAACCACCCCGCTTCCCGATGGTTGGACCCTCGACGGCTACTACGTCATCCCGGCGATCGACCTGAGCCAGGTGGCCTGTTCGAATACCGAGCCCGTCACCGGGACGGCTTCGATCCCCACCCAGGACGCCAAGAGCGCGACCAACTTCCTCGTCTGCGCGAAGAACAGCTACGCGGCGTCCTCAACCGATGGCACCCTCACCATCCAGAAGGTCATCAAGGCCGGGTCCCCGACCGAAAATGACACGACTTTCTCCGGCAAGATCGACGGGACCGACGACTGGAGCCTGACCGGCACGAGCGGCAGCACCGGCCCCATCACCGTCAGCGCCGGCGCGCACACCGTTGAAGAAGCCGCCCCGGGCTCCGGCTGGACGACCGTCGGCTGGGCCGCGGCGGATGCTGGCGTCTGTCCCACCGACGCGACCGCCTACACGGGCCCGAGCATCAGCGTCCAGGTCAGCGCGAACGCGAACACCACCGTCTGCGTCATGAACCAGAAGACGGCGGTCGTCGTCCAGGGCTCGCTGAAGGTGACGAAGGTCGCCGCCCCCGGTTCGGTCACCGATACCACCACCGAGTTCTCCGGCAAGGTTGACAGCGCCGACTGGGGCCCGATTGGTATCGACGAGACCACACCGCCCATCGCCCTCGATGCCGGCACCTACACCGTCACCGAGACGGCCCCGGCGAACGGCTGGTCCACCGTCGGCTTCTACCTCGCCCCGTCCTCCACTGCTGGCTGTAGCACCGACCCCAACGACTACACGGGCCACCCGGCGAGCATCGACGCCACCGTCAGCTCCAGCGCCACCACGCTCGTCTGCGTGATGAACCAGAAGTTCCTGCCCGACCTCCAGGTCATCAAGTTCTCGCAGGATACGAGCGGCACCACGCTGAGCGGCCCGATTTCGCTCGGCCAGGAGTTCAACTGGGTCATCAAGGTCCACAACGCGGGCGGCGGCGACGCCACGTTTGCACCGGGCGAGGTCATCCTCCTCGATAACCTGCCCGCCATCCCCGCGCCGACGGCATCCACGAGTTCCTTCGGGGATGTCGACGGATCGTTCGACTGCGCCCTCTCCGCCGATGGCGACCAGTGGCTGTTCAAGTGCACCGCCGGCGCTGCTGGCGCCACCTTCCACCAGGACGCCGGCTTCCAGGCGACCATTAAGGTGAAGCCC
>JBLNCO010000119.1:0-7681 GCA_050260715.1 Hyphomicrobiales bacterium
AATCCACACGTGTCATAAGCCGATCGAACGCCGCGTCTTCGGCCGGCGTTTCGGGGCGCGCCGCCAGGTACCCCGGCAGCACGCCACGCGCGACGCAGTACTGGTCGGCCGCCGCCACCACGCCCGCCAGGCCCGGCACGCTCAGCGCCGCTGCATGGTGGTGCATCCCGATGGCGTCGCGAATGTCGGCCGGCAGACCCCACCGCTCCGCGAGCAGCCAGCCGACCTCCGTGTGCCGGTACCCCAGCAGCTCGTGCTCGAGCGCATCGAAGGGCTCGCCGCGCGCAATCGCAGCCGCGACCGCCTGGTCCACCCCGGCCGGGTCCGCGTAGAACATCGCCAGCCGGCCCATGTCGTGCAGGATTCCTGCCGTGAAGGCCGCGCCCGCGTCCGATGCCCGCGACTCTCCCGCTATCGCCGCCGCCCGGAACGCCACCGCGATCGAATGCCGCCAGAACGCCTCGATCCGGAAGAGCGCGTCCAGTGCGTTCGGCGCGTAGCTACCCGCGATGGCGGTGCTCATCGCGATATCCCGCGCCTGTTCGAAGCCCAGCATCACCAGCGCTTCCTGCACCGAACGCACCTCGCGCATCCGGTGGTACGCCGCCGAGTTCGCCGCCCGCAGTACCGCGCTTGTGAGCCCCGGGTCCGTCGCGACCACCGTTGCCAGGTCCGCCGCCGAACTCCGCGCGTCCTGTGCCACCTGCATCACACGGAAGGCCACGGCCGGCAACGGCGGAATCGCCTCGACCGCCGCCAGCACGTCCTCGCGCGACCTCGCACGACCCGTCCCCCGCACGGGGTCCACCGCCATCACTCGCCTCCAGCGCTCCTACCTTTGATCTCGGCATTTCCCGCCGCCCCACCAGTACCTCCACCGCGGCCGCTGGGTGTTCGGGTAGTGCCCAGTGCCCGGTGCCCGGTGCACTGAGACGTGGCGAGTACCGAGCCCAGGAGTCGCGGCCCACCGCGGCCGCTGGATGTCCGGGTGTGCCCAGCGCCCGGTGCCGGGTGCACTGGGCAGTCGCTACTCCGTACTCGGCACTCGGTACTCGCCCCTCGGTACTCGGCACTCGGTACTCGCCCCTCGGTACTCCCCTAAAACACCTCCGGGCACCACGCCGCCGGCGCCCATCGGAACATCGCGTCCACTCGCCGCAGCACCCCGTCGTCCCCGAGCACCCGCCCCGCCGCCGCCAGCGGCAGCACCGACTGCGACCCCATGTACAGCGCCCCCAGGTCGCGCGCCGAGAGCCGGACCTCCGCTGTCTCCGTCGTCGCCCGGCAGACCGCGCCGTCCGGCCCGCCCTCGAGTGCGAACCGCCCGCCCCACTCCGGCACGAACGGGTCGTCCACTTCGAACACCACCCGGCCCTCGACCGAATACCGACGTGCCGCAAGCGCTGCCGGCACATCGACAATCCGCAGCCAGAGCGCGTCATGCAGCCTTCGTTGCAGCCGCCGCGGGTCCGTCAGCATCCAGTACAACGGCTCGTCCACGCTCCGCTCCTCCGCCTCGATTGTCGCCACCAGGTCGATGCCGAACACGTACCGCCATAGCGCCGTGTACGCCTCGGCCGTCTCCGCCACCAGCGACACCACGTGCACGCTCCCCGACGGCAGCCAGTCCCGGTACTCACCCCGGATCCGGTACAGCACGAACCCGCGCACGGCGCCGCCTTCCTCATACGAAGCCCGGAAATGCTGCGTCATCCCCCCGCGTGCCCACTCGGGGTCGCGAAGCACCCGCTGCTCCCACCACGCCCGCGACCGCGAGTAGAACCCCGGCTGCTGCACCCTCTCGCGGTCGTAGACCGCCGGCCAGCTCGCCAGCGCCTCCTCGACCGACACGAGCCGCACGCTTCCCCGCGGTTCCGCCCCGTCCTGCAGCGCCGTCCGCGTCCGATCGATCGTCCAATCCGCATTCTGCGACGAGAGCCCGTACCCGAAGCGGCCGTAGATCAGGCTTTCCGAAGCCCAGAGCGCCGCCACCGCCTCGCCCCGCTCCCGGATCTCCCGCAGCTGCCGGCCCATCATCGCCGTCAGGATGCCCCGCCGCCGGTGCGTCGGCTTCACCGAAACCATCGTCACACCCGCCACCGGCGCAACCGCACCCGGCAACGTCATTTCGAAGCTGAAAATGCCGGCCGTCCCGACCATCTCCGGCCCGTCGAACGCGGCTGTGCTCCGGTCCGCCTCGAAAATCGCCCGCCGCGCCCCCAACGCCTCCGGACGGTAGTCGTACCCGAAGCCCGCCGCCTGCGTGCGGGCGAACTCCTCGAGCTCATCGTCTCGAATTGGCCGAAGGTCCATCCCCATCCAGGCTCCGCCTCACGTTACGAATCCGAACAGGATACCAGCACACCACCTGCGAAAGGCCGAGCGATTCGGAGCCCTGGCACTCCCTCGCTCAACCCGGGCAGCGCTCGCCCCTGCGCACCGGGCACCGGGCACGCTCCGGAAAGGCGCTACAGCCTCCCCACGATCTCCGGCAGCACCGCCCCGATCGGCTCCCGGATCACCACCTCCGCGTACTCGTCGAACGGCGTCTCCTGCGCGTTGATGATGATCAGCGGCGCTCTCGCCCGAAGCGCGATGAGCGGCAAATTCGCTGCGGGGTACACGCCGAGCGACGTCCCGATCGCCATGAACAGGTCGCATGTCGCCGCCGCCTCTTCGGCCCGCGCCAGCACCTCGGGCACCAGGTTCTGCCCGAACGAAATCGTCGCCGACTTGAGAATTCCCCCGCACTTCGCGCACGGCGGGTCCTCTTCCCCCGCTCCGACCCGCTCGAGCACGACGCCAATCGGACCCCGGTCGCCACAGCCCATGCACTGGTAGTCGTGCACCGTCCCGTGGACCTCCACCACCCGCTCCGGCGAGCTCCCACCCTTCTGGTGGAGCCCATCCACGTTCTGCGTTACGAGTGTGTCCAGCTTCCCCAGGCGCTCCAGCTCGGCCAGCGCCCGGTGCCCCGCGTTCGGCTGCGCATCGAACATCGGACTCCGCAGCCGGTTCTTCCACGAAGCCACCCGTACATCCCGGTTCGCCATGTAATGCTGCAGCGTCGCCTGCTTCTCCGCCTCGGGGTTCTTCGTCCAGATACCCTGCGGACCCCGGAAGTCCGGTATCCCCGACTCCGTCGAGATCCCCGCACCCGTCAACACGACCACGCGTCGCGCCCCGCGCAGCAACTCCACCGCCCGCTCGATCGCCATGCTCGAATCCCCAGCGTCCATCCCGCCACCCTATGCGAGGCCCTCGCCCACATCAACCCCTTCCAGCGGTCGGGCCGCGAGGCGCCGCACCCGCAGCCGCCCTCCCGGAGAACCACGTCCCAGGGATCGACGATTGTCGATTGTCGATTGCCGATTCCGAAGGGACCCGCGAGCCCCGATCGGCGCCTTCGTCCCGCCACGCCGGTCAGTACCGCGACCGATAGGCAGCGCACGCCCTCCCGGCGTCCCCTCCGCACCGGGCACTGGGCACTCGCAATCAACCATCGACAATCCACCTGGGCACTGACTCGCCCAATCACCCCGGACGCTCCCTGACGGTCGCGGCTCTGACTTCGCACCGGGCACCGGGCACCGGGCACGCGACAAATCGCACTCGTCGCGCCGAGCGCCCCAACTCAAACCCACAACATCACGGAAGTGTGGTGGAGACGAGGGGACTCGAACCCCTGACCTCAGCGATGCGAACGCTGCGCTCTCCCAGTTGAGCTACGTCCCCACTCCAACAAAAAGGCCGCTCCCACCAATCCTAGGAAGCGGCCCCGACATGGGTCAACTCGCCCTTAGCTCTTGTGCGACGACCCCCGCCCTATCCGATAACTGGTCTCACCGGTGAACTCCCGCTCCTTCCCGCACTTCTTGCACCGCCCCGCCGTCAGCTCCCCTCGCGGAGGTTCCAGCACCCAGTGATGGACGCAATCGCCGACGAGTTGCAGTGCCTCTGCCTTCGACATGAAGAAGTCCCCCTCGACCTTGTCTTCGATGTGCCTCCCGGGCGCGGTCCCCCGCCACCCCCGGTAGCCCGGCCCTCACTGTAACCCTCCCTATAGACCGTTTCAATCCGTTATTTCGATTCGTCCAACATCCCGGCCAAAGGTGTAATAACTATCACCCCCGCCTCTACATCGACGCGCTCGATAACTTCCCCGATCGCCGGCACCAGCACCTCACCCCCGCTCTCGCGCTCCACCACATAAACATCGTTTGCGCCCGGCTGCAGCACCTCCGTCACCCGGCCCACCATCTCGCCCGCAGCCGTCTCCACCCGCAGCCCTATAAGCTCGTGCACGAAGAACGAATCTTCGCTTTCGCGCCGAACCTCCGTATCCGCCACCTCGAGCAGCGCGCCCCGGTACCGCTCCGCCTTGTTTCGGCTGTCCAGCCCCTGGAGCTTCACGATCCACGCGTCCCGGTCTGCACGCGAACGCCGGATGCGCCGCCGCACCCCGTCCAGGTACACGTACTGGCCCGTCTGCAGGTTCACCCCGCTCGCAGCGAACGGCTGTACCCGCAGTTCGCCGTGCAGCGCATGCGCACGAAGCACACGGCCCACCGCCGTGTACCCTTCGCGCGGCTCCTGCGGCCATTCCGGCCGCCCTTCCCTCGATGTGCTGTCTCCGGGCATCGCCCGATTGTCCGTCAGTCGCCTATCTCCAGGCTCACCCGGACATCCTCTTTGACCGCCGCCACCTTCACCAGCGACCGCATCGCCGATGCGATTCGGCCGCCCTTCCCGATGACCTTCCCCCAGTCGCCCTCCGCCACGTCCAGCCGAATGACGACCCGATCCCCTTCCTGGCGCTCCTGGACCTTCACCTCGTCCGGGTTGTCCACGAGCGCCTTCGCAAGGTACTCCACCAGGTCGGCCATCATGCTGGCCATCGCTACTGCGCTTCCTCTTCCTGGATTGCCGCCTCGTCCGCCGCCGCGCTCTCTTCCGCGGCTTCCGCCGCAGCCGGAGGCGTCGCACCCGCCGCAGGAGCGGTCGCCGTCGCCGTCGCCGCACCGCCAGCGGCCGCTGCCGCCGGCCGCTTCCGTTCCGGCGCCGGCGTCGTGATAATCCCCGCCCGCCGCAGGATTTTCTCAGCCGCCTCCGAAGGCTGCGCACCCTTGCCCAGCCATTCCCGCGTCTTCTCTTCGTCCAGCTTCACCGCCGGTGGCACAGCGTGCGGGTCGTACGACCCAAGCGTCTCCAGGAACGCCCCGTCACGCTTCGCCTCGTTCCGCGCCACGATAACCCGGTAGTACGGCCGCTTCGTCTTACCCACGCGGCGCAGTCGAATCTTGATCATCCAGAACTCCTCGGCTCGCCCCTCCGAGCGTCGATTGCATACGTTCCAGAAATCGTACGCCACCCCACGCTTACGCGCAGATCCCACCGGCCGCTTCGCTCCCTAGCGCATCCCCGGCAACGCCGGGAACTTCCCGCTGCTCAGCGACTTCGCGATCTTCCGAGCCTCGAAGAACTGCTTCAGCAGCTGGTTCACCTGCGCTACTTCGACACCCGCACCCCGCGCGATCCGCTTCCGCCGCTTCCCATCGATCTTCTCCGGGAACCGCCGCTCCCACTTCGTCATCGAAAGAACGATCGCCTCCGCCTGGTTGAAGAACCGATCGTCCATGTCGTCCACATCCAGCTGCGCCTTGATCCGGTTGAACCCCGGCAGCATCCCCACCAGCTGCCCCAGCGGACCCATCTTCCGCACCTTTCGCAGCTGTTCCACGAAGTCCTGCAGGTCGAACGTCCCCTTCTTGATCTTCTCCTTGAAGCGGTCCGTATCCTCGTCGCCCATCTGCTCTTTCGCCTTTTCGATGAGCGAGAGCATGTCCCCCATGCCCAGGATCCGGCCCGCCAGCCGGTCGGGGTAGAACGGCTCCAGCGCGTCCGCCTTCTCCCCCATCCCGATGAACTTCACCGGCACACCCGTCACCTGCCGGATGCTCAGCGCCGCCCCACCACGCGCGTCGCCGTCCATCTTCGTCAGGATCAGCCCGGTCGTCCCGACCCGCTCGTGGAACTCCTTCGCCGCCGTCACCGCGTCCTGGCCCGCCATCGCGTCGGCCACGAACAGCACTTCCGCCGGGTTCAGCTGCCTCCGGAGGTCCGCCACCTCCTTCATCATCGGCTCGTCCACATGCAGACGCCCCGCCGTGTCCACCAACACGTGCGTCGCACCCATCCGCTTCGCCTTTTCGAGCCCGTTCGCCGCGATCCGCTCCACCGGCACCCCGGTGCCTTCCTCGTGGTACGGGACGTCCAGGCCCTTCGCCAGCGTCACCAGCTGGTCCACCGCCGCCGGACGGTAGATATCGCACGCCACCACCAGCGGACGGTTCCCCTGCTTCTTCAGCAGATTCGCCAGCTTCGCGATGCTCGTCGTCTTCCCCGAACCCTGCAGGCCGACCACCATCACCACCGTCGGCGGCTGGCTCGCCGTTGCCAGCTTCGGAGCCGCACCACCGAGCAGCTCCACCAGCTCCCCGTGGACGATGTCGATAACCTGCTGCGCCGGCGTCAGGCTCTTCAGCACCTCCGACCCCAGCGCCTTCTCCTTCACACGGGCCGTGAACTCGCGGACGACCTTGAAGTTCACGTCCGCTTCGAGCATCGCCATCCGCACCTCGCGGAGCGCCTGGTCCAGGTCCTCCTCGGTGACCACCCCCCGCGACCCAAACTTCTTGAACGCGCCCTGCAGCTTATCCGTCAATGATTCGAACATATGCTCCCTATTCTACGGCATCACACCCTCCCACCGGCACACCGCCAGACCCAAACGCAACCCCCGGCGCCCGGCACTCCGATTCGACCCTCGGAACAAACGGCCCAACGCACCGGGCACTTTCTACTCGGCACTCGGCCCTCGGTACTCGGCACTCGGCCCTCGGTACTCACCCCTCGGTACTCGCGGGTCCAACGCCCCACCGGCCCCCTGGCGCCGATGCCGGGCTAACCTCCGCTATCGCTCCAGTTACCCTTCGGGCCGCCCTCCCCAGTCGCCCGGGAATCACCACCAACACCCGTAGCCCCGTCTCCCCCGCGCACCCTACGCCTCGGCACTCGGCACTCGGTACTCGGTACTCGAAGGGAGTCGCGGCCCACCGCGGCCGCTGCATGCTGGCACCCCCTTCCCTCCCGGACACCCCGGCCCATCGCCATCCCCCGCCGCGAGCGCCATCAAGCAGTGCTTACGCGACCCCAAGCCAGCCCGATCTTCTGCTACGATTCGGGCCGATGGCAGAGGAGTTGAAAACCAATCTGTTGTATTTCGGCGACAACCTCGATTGGCTGCGGAACGTCGGCAAATTCCCCGACGAAAGCGTCGACCTCGTCTATCTCGACCCGCCCTTCAACAGCAACCGGAGCTACAAGTCCTCTTCAAGGAAAACGACGTCCGCGAGAGCGAAGCCCAGATCCATGCCTTCGAGGACACGTGGAGTTGGGACCGCGAAGGGCGAGTCCAGGAGGTTTACAACGAGTTCTGGTTGCAGGGCCCCGAGAAGCCCAAGCGAATGCTCAGAAGCCTCATCGACGCCCTCGGTCACAACGACGTGACCGCCTACCTGACGATGATGGCGCCTCGCCTCGTGGAGCTCCATCGCGTCCTTAAGCGGACAGGCAGCCGCTACCTCCACTGCGACCCCACAGCCAGCCACTACTTGAAGAT
>JBLNCO010000120.1:0-3838 GCA_050260715.1 Hyphomicrobiales bacterium
GAGCCGGGGCAAGGGATAGGGCAGCGGAAGTAGTCTCAGCGACCCCGAAGGGGCAAGATCGAATTCACGGCGCGCTCGCGTCGCGGGTGTTTTCAGGAGGGAGAACACGGATGTCCGTCAACGTTTACATTCCCACGCCGTTCCGGCATCTGGTGGGGAATCGCGCGAGCGTGAAAGCCAGCGGCACGACGGTCCGCGAAGTGCTCGCCGACCTCGACCAGCAGTTCCCGGGCTTCAACGCCCAACTGATGGACGCCACCGGCGACCTGGCTCCGCACATCAACGTGTACGTGAACCAGGTGGAGATCCACAACCTGCAGGGGGAGGCCACGCCGCTCTCCAGCGGCGATGAGATCGCCGTCATCCCGGCGCTTGCCGGTGGTGCGCCGACGATCCTGACGCCCGAGATGGTGGACCGCTACAGCCGGCACATCATCATGCCGCAGGTCGGGAGCGCGGGGCAGCGCAAGATCATCGAATCGAGCGCGCTGATTATCGGGGCCGGGGGGCTTGGCGCGCCGGTGGCGCTGTATCTCGCCCTCGCCGGCATGGGAAAGATCGGCATCGTCGACTTCGACGTTGTCGACCGCTCGAACCTGCAGCGGCAGATCCTCCACCAGACCGACGACATCGGGAAGCTGAAGGTGCAGTCGGCGAAGGAGACGTTGCTCGCGCATAACCCGAACATCGACGTGGTCACCCACGAGGTGCCGATCACGAGCGACAACGCGTTCGAGATCATCTCGCAGTACGACTACGTGGTGAACGGCGCGGACAACTTCGCCACACGCTACCTGGTGAACGACGCCTGCTACCTGCTAAAGAAGCCGCTCATCGACGGGTCGATCCTGATGTTCGATGGCCAAGCGACGACCTACCTGCCGGGCCAGGGCTGCTATCGCTGCCTCTACCCCGCGCCCCCGCCGCCGGGCATGGTCCCGAGCTGCGCGGAAGCGGGCGTGCTCGGCGCGATGTGCTCGACCATCGGCAGCATCCAGGCGACCGAGGTGCTGAAGCTCGTGCTGGGCATCGGCGAGCCGCTGGTGAACCGTCTTCTGCTGTACGATGCACTCTCGCTCGAGTTCCGCGTGGTGAAAGTGCGGCGCGACCCGAACTGCCCGCTCTGCGGCGACAACCCGACGATCCACGAGCTCATCGACTACGAACAGTTCTGCGGCGCGCCCATTCCGCACCGCGAAGCGCCGGTCGGCGGCTAAATCGAGAGCAACGGGCGGCCGGCAGTGCCGGCCGCTCTCCATGGAGTGATTTGGATGACTTCTACAACGACTCCCACGATCCAGGTACGGGTGACGGCCGTGCTCCAGAAGTACGTCGGCGGCCAGAAGGCGGTCGAGGCTTCGGGCAGCACCATCGGCGAGGTGCTCGCCGACATCGACGGACGGAACCCGGGGTTTCGTGGGCAGGTGTTCGGCGAAGACGGCAAACTCCACCGCTTCGTGAACATCTACCTGAACGACGAGGACATCCGCTACATGGGCGGCGTCGATGCGCCGGTCAAGCAGGGCGACGTCGTCGACATCCTCCCGGCGCTTGCCGGCGGCCAGGCGAGGACTGAGGGAAAGGACTGAGGAAGCGTCCGCGCGCCAGCCGGTCATTCGATCCTCAGCAAGTCCCGGGCACCTTCTATGACGCTCTACGCTTCGATCATCGACCTCATCGGGAACACGCCGCTCGTGGAGTTGCCCGGCTTCGCGCCCCGGCCGGATGTCCACATCTACGCGAAGCTCGAGGGGCAGAACCCGACGGGCTCGGTGAAGGACCGCATCGCGAAGTACATGATCGAAGCCGGCGAGCGCAGCGGCGAGCTGCAGCCGGGCGCGACGATCCTCGAACCGACGTCGGGGAACACGGGCATTGGCCTGGCGATGATCGGCCGCGTGAAGGGCTACAAGGTGGTCTGCGTGATGCCCGAGAACGTCAGCCATGAGCGGACGCAGCTCTTGCGGGCGTTCGGCGCAGAGATCATCTACACCCCGGGGGAGCTCGGTTCGAACGGCGCGATCAGGCACGCGCAGGAGATCGTGGCGGAGAACCCGGGGCGCTACTACTTCCCCTACCAGTACGGCAACGAAGCGAACCCGCGCGCACACTACGAGACGACCGGCCCGGAAATCCTCCGCGACCTGCCGCAGGTGACGGCGTTCGTGGCCGGGCTCGGGACCGGCGGCACGCTCACGGGCACCGGCCGCTACCTGAAGGACAACAAGCCCGGCGTGAAGGTGATCGCCTCGGCGCCACACCCTGGCGATGCGGTGCAAGGCCTGCGGGCGCTCGAAGACGGGTTCATCCCGCCGGTGCTCGACGAATCGGTGCTCGACGGCAAGATCATCGTCGACAGCCGCAGTTCGTTCGCGATGGCGAAGGAGCTGACGCAGAAGGAAGGGCTGTTCGTGGGCGTGAGCGCCGGGTCCGTGGTGAAGGCGGCCCTCCGCGCAGCGGAGCGCCTGGAGGGCGAGCAGCACATCGTCTGCCTGCTCGCCGATGGCGGCTGGAAGTACCTCTCCTCGAACCTCTGGACGACGGAGTGGGAGGACCAGCCGGAGGACATCGAGTCGAAGATCTGGTGGTAGGCGGGCCGGGGGGCCGGCGTTGCGTTCGGATGGCGGCGGTGCCCGTTCATGCGCCCACGGAGGGGCGCGGCTCCTGCTTCGATGCGGCGGGAGGAGTGGTTCGTTCGCACTCAGGCGGCTTTGTCGGTAGGATTGGCGCGAATCCGGAAGGGGGACGCGCCTGCGCCCCAATCCGCTGGAAAGAGCCACTACCTCCATGACCCAAGCACGACGACTCGACGAGCAGAACAGCGAGACGGCCGGCACGCCCGCGCCTCCCGACGGCCACAAGGGCCTGCGGTTGCGCGCCAGTGCGGGCGGTCTCGTCATCCCGGCCGCGATCATCGCCGGCATTTCGGCCATCGAAACGGCGCGAACCGAATCGACGGCCCAGCGCGAGGTGTTCTTCAACATCGACCTCGCGTGGCTGATGTACTTCGTGTTCGCGGTCTCGATGGCGGTCATCTTCGGGGCGCTCGTGCAACGCATCCGCATCTGGCGGCTGGGCACGAAGGAGTGGAAGGTCACCGACAACATCGGCGCGCGCATCACGAACGCGCTCACGATGGGCGCCGCCACCAGCCGGGTGAAGAACGACCGCTACGCCGGCGTGATGCACTGGTGCATCTACTCCAGCTTCGTCGTCCTCACCATCGTGACCATCCTGCTGGCGCTCGATGACTACCTGCCGCTCATCTTCCACAGCGACGCGGACCATGCGTTCCTGAAGGGCGGCGTCTACCTCGTCTACAGCTTCGTGGGCGACCTGTTCGGCGTTATCGGCCTGGTCGGTATCGGCATGGCCGTGTACCGCCGCTACATCAAGCCGCCGAAGAAGATCAGCTGGGACAAGCGCCCGACGGAGGACGCGATCGTCGTTGGCCTCCTCGGTGTCGTGCTGTTCACGGGCATCATCGTCGAGGGCCTGCGGCTGGCCGGCGACGAAATCCCGAACGGCCACGAAAGCTGGTCGAAGTGGTCGCCCGCGGGCTACCTGGTCGCGAAGATCATCGGGAGCGACAACGCGAGCACGATCCTCGACGTCCACGTCGGATTCTGGTGGTTCCACGTCGTATCGGCGTTCACGCTGCTCACGCTGATGGCGATGACGAAGTTCCGGCACATCGCCTTCGCCCCGGCGAACGCGTTCTTCAAGCGGCCGGGGGCGGGCCAGGCGTATCTCGCCCCCATGGGCGACTTCGAAAAGATCATGGAAGAAGGCGGCTCGCTCGGCGCGAGCAAGCTGCAGGACTTCAGCTGGAAGCAGC
>JBLNCO010000121.1:0-3438 GCA_050260715.1 Hyphomicrobiales bacterium
CGGCCGGCCTGCGGACGCGGACACGGGCGTGCGCGGCGAACCGCGCGTGGGGCCTGGCCGAGACCGGCTCTTCCGATGCGCACCACCTGCCGCACGTCGGGAAGGGCTGGACCGAGTTCGAAGGGGAATCGCCGGAGGATTTGCGGGCTGCGCTGCTGGAGCGCAGGACGGCAGCGCGGATGGTCGGCTACCCTTCGTTGCGGGAAGTGGGTATCGGGCGAACAGCCCTGGGCCTCGCGTGGGGCTACACGGCCACACCGCGAAAGATGCTGCGTCTACGGAGGGAACGTCGCGCGTGAAGATTGCGTTCGTCTCACCGTACGACTGGTGCGTGGCCGGCGGGGTGAATTCGCACATCCGGCACCTCGCGAGCTTCTTTCGCGAGTGGGGCCACGAAGTGACCATCTTCGCGCCCGCTTCGGACCCCGATGCGGTGGCCGGCGAGTGCGTGGTGATGGGCCGTCCCTACGGGCTGCGAGTGAGCGGCTCGGTGGCGCGGATCACGTTCGCCTGGGCCTCGCCGGCGGTGAAGAAGGTGATGGCCGAGCACCAGTTCGACATCCTCCACCTCCACGAGCCGCTGATGCCGCTTCTGCCGTACCACTTCCTGCGCTATTCGAATTGCGTGAACGTGGGTACGTTCCACGCGGCGAAGGAAGGCGGACTGCGAATCTACGGGTACACGCGCCCGCTCACGCGCCGCTGGTTCCGCAAGCTCGACGGGAAGATCGCCGTGTCGCCGGCGGCGGCGAACCTGATCAGCCGGTACTTCGCGGGTTACTTCAACATCGTGCCGAACGGGATTGAGTACGAACACTGGGCGACGCCCCGCGAGCCGCTGCCCGAACTGACGGACGGCAAGTTCAACATCCTTTTTGTCGGCCGGCCCGAAAAGCGGAAGGGGCTGAAGTACCTGTTACGCGCCTACCTGCGCCTCCGCCAGAAGCGCCAGGACATCCGGCTGATCGTCGTGGGCGCGGGCGATTTCTCGCGGTACAAGCGCGTGATGAGCTCGTTCCCCGACATCATCTTCCGGGAGAACGTGCCCTACGAAGAGCTGCCGCGCTACCACCACAGCGCGCACGTGGCGGTCTGCCCGAACACCGGCAACGAAAGCCAGGGCTACGTGCTTATGGAGGCGCTGGCAGCCGGGCTGCCGGTCGTCGCGAGCAACATCGAGGGCTTTTCCGGCGTCGTCGCCGACGAGAGCGAAGCGCTGCTCGTGCGGCCGAAGGACGACGTCGCGATCGAGGCGGCGATCGAGCGCCTGCTGAACGACCCGCAGCTGCGCGCCGGGCTCTCGCGGCGCGGGCAGGCGCACGCAATGCGGTTCAGCTGGGATGTGGTCGCCCACCGCGTCATGTCGTACTACGAGCGGCTGCTCTATGAGCACCAGCAGGTGGCGGAATCGAGCGGGCGGAGCCGGCGCCAGCGGGCCGCGGTGTCGCCCTAGATGCCGCGCCTGAACGTCCTGCCGCAGCGGCTCCCCCAGGGCGTCGCCGATACGATCGGGCGCACGGTCGGCGGGCTCGGCATCACGCCGAACATGATTTCGTTGTTCGGACTGGCCGGGAACGCGCTCGCTGCCTGGCTTATCACGCAGGAGCACCTGCTCGCTGCGGGCGTCGTCTTTCTCGTGTTCTCGGCGCTGGACTTCGTGGACGGCGCGGTCGCCCGGGCCACCGGCACGGCGAGCGACTTCGGGGCTGTGTTCGACGCGGTGCTCGACCGTGTCGGCGAGGCGCTCGTGCTGGCGGGGATCGCGTGCTACTTCGCGGACCGCGGCGAGCAGGTGCAGGCTGGCGTCACGTACGCGGCGCTCTTCGGGAGCATCGCCGTGAGCTACATGCGAGCGCGCGCCGAGGTGGTTGGCCTTTCGATGCGCGAGGGGCTCTTCCGGCGGCAGGAGCGGGTCGCGCTGCTCACGCTGGGGCTGCTCTTCGATGGGCTGACGGTGGTCGCATGGATCCTGGCGGTCCTCGCCAACCTGACGGCGCTGCAACGCTTCTGGCTCATCGGCCGGGGGCTGCGCGAACTCGACGAAGGGCGCGGCGAGGCCCGCCGATAGGGTCTATTGCGCGCGACTGAGCGTACCCGTTACTATTGTTGACACATTCACTCGACTTTATCGCGAAGCTTTTCGAGCGGCGCGATGCCAGCCTCCCGAACGGACCTTCGGATGCGCGTTTCCACCCGCAGCGACTACGGCCTCCGGGCCCTGATCGAGCTTGCCGGACACTACGGCGGCGGGCCGCTGCAATCCTCGGAGATTGCGCTCCGGCGGCACATCCCGGAGCAGTATCTCGACCAGCTGCTGACGACGCTGCGCAAGGCGGGGTTCATCCGCTCGGTGCGCGGGCCGGCCGGCGGCCACGAACTGGTGCGCGACCCGAAGGACATTTGCGTGCGTGAGGTCATCGAGGCGCTCGAAGGGAGCCTTTCGCCCGTCGCGTGGCTCGACGAGCCGGCCGAGCTCACGGACCATCCGCACCAGTGCGGGCAGCGCGAGATCTGGCAGCGCATCAAGGACACGACGTGCGAGATCCTGAGCTCGTATTCGATCTCCGACCTGCTGGAACGTGAGCCGACGGCCGCGGTCGGGAGGTATTCGATATGACCGGCCCGGCCACGCGGCCCAGGGTCGCGAACGACGTGCTGGAGCTCATCGGCGGCACGGCGATGGTGCGCCTGAACCGCATCCCGACGCCGGGCGGCGCGACCATCATCGGGAAGCTGGAGAGCCAGAACCCGGGCGGGAGCGTGAAGGACCGCATCGCCCTGAGCATGATCGAAGCGGCGGAGCGGGATGGCCGGCTCCAGCCGGGGGCGACGATCGTCGAGCCGACATCGGGGAACACGGGCGTCGGGCTGGCGCTGGTGGCGGCGGTGAAGGGCTACCGGCTGATCCTGACGATGCCGGAGGACATGTCGATCGAGCGGCGCCGGCTATTCGAACGGTACGGCGCGGAGCTCATCCTGACTCCGGCGATCGAAGGGATGACCGGTGCGGTATTCGCGGCGCGGCAACTCGTGGAGAAGAACGGCAACTACTTCATGCCGCAACAGTTCGAGAACGAAGCCAACCCGGAGATCCACTACCGCACTACGGGCCCGGAGATCCTCGAAGCGACGGGCGGTGAGATCGACGCATTCGTGGCGGGCGTCGGCACCGGCGGCACGATTACCGGCGTGGGCCGCCTGCTCCGCGAGCGGCTTGGCGACCGGGTGCGGATTGTCGCGGTCGAACCGGCGCGGTCGCCCGTGCTGAGCGGCGGCCGGGCCGGGCAGCACGCGATCCAGGGCATCGGCGCGAGCTTCGTGCCCGGCGTGCTGAACCGCGAGATCTACAACGAAGTCATGCGCATCGAGGACAAGGACGCGCTGGCCATGTGCCGGCGGCTGGCGCGGGAGGAAGGCTTGCTCCTGGGGATCTCCTCG
>JBLNCO010000122.1:0-6838 GCA_050260715.1 Hyphomicrobiales bacterium
GGCAGCGATACCGCCTTCGTGGCGAAGATGAACGAGTTCGCCCAGCGCCTCGGCCTTTCCGATACCCACTTCGCGAACCCGCACGGCCTGAGCAGCCGCGACCACTACTCCAGCGCCTACGACCTGGCCATCCTCTCGCGCTACGCGATGGCGAACCCGCAATTCGCGGAGATCGTGCGCACGCGCGACTACGTGGCGAACGGTTCGCGGCAGATCGCGCTCACGAACGTCAACCCGTTCCTCGACTACCCCGGCGGCGACGGCGTGAAGACGGGCTACACGAACCGCGCGGGCAAGACGCTCGTCGCCTCGGCCACGCGCGATGGGCACCGCGTGTACCTGGTGCTGCTGAACGCGCCGAACCGCGAACAGGATGCCGTGGCGCTCATGGACTGGGCGTTCGCGAACTACAGCTGGACCACGCGCTAAGGGCATCGCCGCCAGTCCCGTCCCCAGGTGGGGTGAGTTGCGGCGACGGGACCAGCGACGGATGCGGTACCAAAAGGCCACACGCGCGACTCCGTGTGGCCTGTGGTTGTGTGCCGCCAGGGGAGCGGCCCACGAGGAGGGAGGAACGGAGCAGAATCAGCCAAAACGCCATTCCGGGACAGCCACATGGCAGCCCGGGCAATAGCGGTCGCGGACATCGTAGTGGGCGGAACATTCGGGGCAGCGGCGGGCATCGTCGGGCCGGATGAGCACGTACGACGGCACAGCGGCTTCGGCGAACAATCGCCGCCACCAGGGAACGTTCTGCGTTCGCAGCATTGGGGCTTGCCTCCAGGGTTTGGGCCCGAACGCGCACTCGCGGGAGCGCTGCGATTCGAACCGGTGACGCTGAGAGGCTCGTGCGGCAGGCTGAGCGGCTGCCACGCCTCTCCCTTTCGGCCTACGGGGTTAGCTGACGGGTTCGGTGAGGGAGTCACCTACTCCGCTTTCGCGGAGATACACCCCAGAGAATGGTTCCCCCGTTCCGCCTGTTTCGCGGATTCGGCACGCCCTTTGTACCACGCGCGACCTCAAATTGTCGTTAAACAACCGTAAATTTTCGCTCTACCTGCCCTGCCTGAGTGCGGGCCTACCCCATCGATGCGGCCACTTCCGCGTAGCGCCGCAGGCGGGGCAGCGTCTCATCGGCCGGCCGCGGTGGGATGACGAATACCGCCCTGTCGATACCCGCTTCCGCGAGCGGCGCGAGGTGGTCGGGGTTGGGCGGTGCTCCGAAGAGCGTCACCGGGATGCGGTCGCGCCCGGCTTCCTTCGCCAGCTGCTGGAGCTCGGCGATGCGGTCGCCCAGGCGGTTGCTGCTTCGACCGTAAATCGGCATCCAGGCGTCGCCGTACGCGACCACGCGCTTGAGCGTCCGCGGGCCGTCGCCCCCGATGAGCACGGGCGGGTGCGGCTTCTGCACGGGCTTCGGCCACGACCATACGGGATCGAAGTCCACGAACTTCCCGTGGTACTCGGCCTCGTCCTTCGTCCAGATGGCCTTCATCGCCTCGACGCGCTCGCGCAGGAGCGACCAGCGCGTGTGGGGGTCGGTGCCATGGTTCTCCATCTCCTCGATGTTCCAGCCGCCGCCGATGCCGAACAGCACCCGCCCGCCCGAAAGGTGGTCGACGCTCGCCACTTCTTTCGCGAGGGTGATGGGGTCGCGTTCGACCACGAGACAGATGCCCGTCCCCACGAGGAGGTCCGTTGTGACGGCGGCAGCGGCGGCCATCGCCACGAAGGGGTCGAGGGTGTGCGAGTACTCGGTCGGCAGTTCGGCGCCGCCTGGCCAGGGCGTGCGGCGGCTCGCCGGGATGTGCGTGTGTTCGGGGAAGAGCAGTGAGTCGAAGCCGAGATCCTCGCAGCGCCGGGCGAGCTCGGTGACCGGTATCGCGTAGTCCGTCGGAAACATCGTGATGCCGAATTTCATGGCGGTTCTCCTGTGGGCGGGATAATAGCGTGGCAGCAAACAGGCCGGCGAGTTTCGCCGGCCTGCCGTATCCGCGTTCGTTCCCTCGCCTAGACCTTCGTCGGCTTCCCCAGCCGCCCGGTCACCGCGAGCATCCGGTTGAGGGCACTCATGTACGCCTTCGCGCTCGAAACAATGATGTCGGTATCCGCCGCGCGGCCGCTGTAGGTGCGGCCGTCCTGCTCGATGCGGATGGTCACCTCGCCCTGCGCGTCGATGCCTTCGGTCACGCTCTTCACCGAGAACTCCGTGAGCTCCGGAGCCAGCCCGGTGATGCGGTTCATCGCCCGGTAGACGGCGTCGACCGGCCCGGTGCCGGTCGCAGCATCGGTGCGGATGTTCCCTTCGGGGTCGACGAGCCGCAGCGTGGCTGTCGGGGTCGAATGGTCGCCGGCTGCCACCTGGACCATATCGAGCCGCCAGCCGAACTCCTCGGTCGCGCGCATGTTGTCGCTGACGATGGCTTCGAGGTCGCGGTCATCGACCTCCATCTTCTTGTCGGCGAGCTCCTTGAAGGCGGCGAAGGCGCGCGTCAGCTCCTCGTCGGTCAGCTCGTAGCCGAGCTCCTCCATGTGGACCTTGAAGGCGTGGCGGCCCGAGAGCTTGCCCAGGATCAGCTGCGTGCCCTGCGGGATGCCGATGTCCGCGGGGTCCATGATCTCCCACGTCTCGCGCATCTTGAGGATGCCGTCCTGGTGGATGCCCGACCCGTGCCGGAAGGCGTTCTTCCCGACGATGGCCTTGTTCCACTGGACGGGCATGCCCGAATAGGTCTCGACGAGCTTCGAAGCCCGGTAAATCTCCTTCGTGTTGATCCCCGTTTCGAAGCCAAAGAAGTCCTTGCGGGTCTTGATCGCCATCACCACCTCTTCGAGCGAGGTGTTGCCCGCGCGCTCGCCGATGCCGTTGACCGTGACTTCCACCTGGCGGGCGCCGTTCTGGATGGCGGTCAGGGTGTTGGCGGTGCAGAGCCCCAGGTCGTTCTGGCCGTGGAAGCTCACGCGCGCCTTATGGATGTTCGGCACGTTTTCGAAGAGCGACTTGAACAGCACCGCCAGCTCTTCCGGGATGGCGTAGCCGACCGAATCGGGGATGTTGATGGTCGTTGCGCCCGCATCGATGCAGCGCCGCACGATGTCGAAGACGAAGCGCGGGTCGGCGCGCGTGGCGTCCATGGGGCTGAACTCGACGTTGCTGGTGTACTGCGCCGCGTGCCTCACCATCGCCTCGGCCTGGGTGAGCACCTGCTCGCGGTCCTTGTGGAGCTGGTGGGCCATCTGGATGTCGGACGTGTTGATGAAGACGTGGATGCGCGGGTCGGCCGCGCCCTTCACCGCCTCCCAGGCGGTGTCGATGTCGCTCGCGACGGCCCGCGCCAGCGCGCAGATGGTGGACCCGCGGACTTCGCGCGAGACCGCCTGCACCGCCTCGAGGTCGCCGGGCGTCGAGCAGGGGAAGCCCGCCTCGATGATGTCGACGCCGAGCCGTTCAAGCTGCTTCGCAATCTCGACTTTCTCGTTCGGGGTGAAGGCGACACCCGCCGACTGTTCGCCGTCGCGCAGGGTCGTATCGAAGATGTAGATCTTTTCGGCCATTGGTTCTCTCGCCTCACGAAAGTGGTGGGGCTCCCGGCTGCGAATGCAGTGGCCCGGCTGGGTACGGATGCGCAGGGAGCAGGGGTTGGGGGACGCTGTGGGGGAAAGTCAGCGGCAGCGAAGAGCGCGCCCCGGTGAGTCCGGGGCGTTTCCATCGACCTTCAAGAGTGCGGCGAAGTCGCGCATTGCTTGCATAATCGGACAACCGGCGCGTGCGGACAAGGGGGGCCGGCGGCAGGGGCCGCCGGAAGTGCCCGGTGCTCGGTGCTCAGTGCGCCGGGACGCCACGGGCATGGCTGCCGTGCTTCTGCCCGGCGAACGGATCATGCCATCCCGTCCCGCGCTCTTTCGCCTTCGCGCTTCCTCCCATACCCTTCCCGGCCATGGGCAGCGGGCCGCGCATCCTCATCATCTGCCGTGGTCACCTTGGTTCGCACATGTCGGCGCCCGGCATTCGCGCCACCGCCCAGGCCGACGTGCTTTCGCGCCACGTGCCCGGCGCCCGCGTGACGCTCGCCGGCCCGAACGACGTGACCGGCGTCGCGCCGGGCCTGCCCTACCGCGTGGTGCGCTGGAACGCCCGCAACATCATCCCGCTGGTCGAACGGCACGACATCATCATCTCCTCGGGGCTGCCGCCGCACGTGGCGCTGCAGTGGCCGCGCAAGAAGTTCGTGGTCGACCTGTTCAGCCAGTACGCGATGGAGTGGATGGAAGTCGGCATCCAGCAGTACGAGGGCTACGCGCGCCACGCCTGGGTGCAACGCACGCGCGCCATCCTCGCGATGCAGCTGACCATGGCCGACTTCGTGCTCTGCTGCAACGAGCGGCAGCGCGATAGCTACATCGGGATGATGATCTCCCTCGGGCTCATTTCGCCGCGGGTGTACGACCGCGACCCCACCCTCCGGCGGTACATCGACTCCGGCCCCCACGGCATCCGGCCCGAGCCGCCGCAACCCGGTCCGCCGGTCCTTCGCGGGGTCCGGCCGGGCTTCGAACAGAACGACCGGATCATCATCTGGAACGGCGGCATCATTCAGTGGTACGACCCGGCGACCCTGCTCGAAGCGCTGCGCCGGCTGAACCGCCCCGACGTGAAGCTGCTGTTCCTTGGCGCCTCGTATCCCGGGCTGTCGGGGCTGGGCAAGGGCATTCGTTTCCAGGACGCGCGTGCCATCGCCGAAGCGAACGGCCAGCTCGGCAAGACCGTCTTCTTCGAGGAGGGCTGGGTCTCGCACGAAATGGCGAAGCAGTACGTCCTCGAAGCCGATATCAGCGTCTGCAGCTACTTCGACAACCTGGAGACGCGCTACAGCCACCGCACGCGCTTCGTCGACCTCATCTGGGCCGAGCTGCCGTTCATCTGCACCCACGGCGACGTGCTCGCCGAGGAGGTCGCGCAGAACGGCTGGGGGCTCGTCGTGCCGGAGGAGGATCCGGAGGCCCTAAGCTGCGCCATCGCCCGGCTGCTCGACGACCGCGAGCTGCACAAGCGGTGCCGCGAGAACCTGGCCGCCGCGCGCCCATCGCTGCAGTGGGACGTGACCATGCGGCCGCTCATCGAGTTCTGCCGCGACCCGCGGCCGGTTGCGCCGAAGTGGGAGCGCCTGCCCGGGCTCTTCCAGCGGCTCGTCACGTACACCGGCCGCCGCGCCATCTTCCAGCGCGTCCGCCCGAAAGACGAGGAGTGAGCGGCCGCGCGGAGCTCCACGACTGGGAGCGGGAGCTGATCGACGGCCTTCGTGTCGCCCGGCTGGGGTCGATCGCCCGCGACGGCCGTCCGCACCTCGTGCCGGTGTGCTACGCGCGCGTGGGCGGGGAGTTCGCGGTGGCCATCGACGAAAAGCCGAAGCGCGGCGGCGAACTGGCCCGGCTCCGCAACATCCGCCGCGACCCGCGCGTGACCCTGCTCTTCGACCAGTACGACGACGACTGGCGGCAGCTCGCGTGGGTGCGTGTCGATGGTGAGGCCGCGGTGTTCGAACGCGGCGAAAAGCGGCGCGATGCCCTCGCGGCCCTCCGCAGCCGCTATCCGCAGTACCGCGAGATGCGCCTCGAAGCACTGCCGCTCATCGCGATTCGCGCCCTGAACATCGCCTCGTGGCGGTGGGAGCGCGGGAGCTAGCGGAGATCGAGGGAAGCAGGCGCCGAGGCCAGCACCCACACGCCGTCGCCGGTGTGCACGGTCTGGAGCGACTGCGCGAACGCCGGCAAGCCGGGCCCGAAACGGAGCCAGCGGCCGTTCGCGGCGTCCCAGTGGTAGAGCATCGTCACCTTGCCCGGCGCCGAGGCGGCAAGCTCGGCGGCCGCTGTGTCGCTCCCGGTCCACGAGATGAAATTCGCGCCCGCCTCCAGGCTGAGGGTGGCTTGCGGGACCCGCGCCTGGGCCACGGGCGGCGCCGGCGGCTGCGTCGGAGGTGGCGGAGGAGGCGGGGCCGGTGTTAGCGGCGGCGCCACGTACCCGCTGCCATCGTCCATGGTCCCGAAGGTGGTGGCCCAGTACCAGCCGTATGTGGAGTTGGGCACGAACACCCGCGCGATGCCGATCTGCTGGTAGCGGGCGAGGAGCATGTTCTCGTTGTGCGAGGGCGAACCCTGGAACAGCTCGAAGGCGCTGGCGGCGCTGCTCCGGTAGGTGCCCGCGGCCAGGTTTTCGCCGCCCGCCACCGGGTAGCCGCAATCGACGATGCGCGTCCAGGTGTCGCGGCCGAGGCTATCGGTGTGTCCGAAGTAGTTGTGGGTCCCCATGTCCATCGCCATCCAGGCGGCCGCCCGGTTCAGGTTCTGGGAGATGGAAAGGGCGCCCACGCCGTTCGCCGCACGGTAGTTGTTGATGATGGTCAGAAAGGCCATCTCCTCGCCGTCGTTCGAAAAATCCGCGACATCGCAGTTGCTCAGCGCCCGCGCCGGCGAGATATGGCTTTGCAATGGAAGCGCGGCAGCGAGAGCGGTGACGGCCAGCCCGGCCGCCAGTGTGGCGATGCGACGCAAGGTTCACCTCGACGGTTGAAGACGCACCGAAGTTATGAATTGCGATAGGTTCGAAACACCCGGGACTACCCTCATTCCGTAATAAGTCTGCAAATTCCTTACCGGGACATAACATCCGCGTCGCGAAACCATTACCGGGGCTCCGCGGCGAACGGTGCACCGCGACGTCGGGCGCGGCGCGCCTACCTCCCGCCCCTCTTGCGGAGGTCCGCGCTGGCGGATGACACTGCCGCGATGACGGACCAACAGCAGGCCATCACCAGGGAAGAACTGATCGAGCGCATCGAGG
>JBLNCO010000123.1:0-9163 GCA_050260715.1 Hyphomicrobiales bacterium
CGTCGCCATCCTGCTCATCTTCCAGATGCTCATGCGACTCGCGCTCCTGGCGATGCTCATCGTCCTCGGACCGGTCGCGGCACTCATGTGGGTGCTGCCGCAGACGCAGCAGTGGACGCGCTGGTGGGTCGACCTCTTCACGACCACGGTGTTCCAGCAGGCCGTCCAGGTGATGGTCCTCCGGCTCGGCTCGTCACTGATGGTCGAGCTGACGCCGGGCAGCATGTCCAACGCGCTGCTCACGATGCTGCTCGGGCTCGCGGTGTGCTGGCTCACGCTCAAGGTCCCGTCGCTGCTTCGAAGCAGCCGCAGCGCCGCGGGGATCACGAACGTCCTCACACTGGCCGCTGTCACGCACGCGATGGGCGGGCTGGGCGCTGCCGGCCGAGCGGCGAGTGCCGGCGGCGCAGCTGGTGGCGGCGGAGCTGCTGGCGCTGCGCGTGCCGCCTCGGGACGGGCGTGAGGTGCATGCAATGAACCCCAGCTCACTCGCTTCTGGTGACATCTTCGGTGGGGTGGCCAGCGGCGGCCTGAAGGTCGCGGGCGCCGTCGGACTCGTCTTCTTTGCTCCCTTACTCCTCACGATGGCCGCCCTTGGCGGAGTGCCCGAACCAGCGCAGTCCGGCGCCTCGGCCGCGGCGATTGCCGAGATCCCGCCCGACCACCTGACTGTGATGCAGCAGGTCGGTGCGGCGACCGGCATCCCGTGGCAGGTACTAGCGGCCATCGCGAAGATCGAAAGCGGCTTCGGGGCGAACATGGGGCCGAGCTCTGCCGGCGCCGTTGGCTACTGCCAGTTCATGCCGGCCACCTGGGCGCACTACGGAGTCGACGGTGACGGCGACGGTGTCGCGGACCCGGCGAACTTCCGCGACTGCCTCCCCGCGGCTGCGGCGTACCTTCTCGCGAGCGGCGCGCCAGGCGATCTCCGGCAAGCCCTCTACGCCTACAACCACTCCTGGGCGTACGTCGACCACGTCCTCTCGATAGCCGCGAGCTACGGGTACCTCGATCCTGCTGGCATACCCGCCAAGGCAGTCGCGCTGGCACGTTCGCGGATTGGCTCGCCGTACGTCTGGGGCGCTGCGGGTCCGAAAACATTCGACTGCAGCGGTCTCGTGCAATGGGTCTACGGCCAGCTCGGTATCGCGACGCCGCGAACCGCACAGGCGCAGTTCGACTGGGCGACGCCGGTCAGCGTCGAGGCGATGCAGCCAGGCGACCTCGTCTTCTACGAGCACACGTATCCATCGTCCGAACGCATCACGCACGTCGGCGTCTACGTGGGCGGCGGGCTCGTGGTCATGGCGCCGCAGGCCGGCGACTTCGTGAAGGAAGTCGCCTTCAACGACCCCTACTGGTCGAGCCACTTCGCCGGAGTCGGGCGTTCGCACGCAAGCGAGGTGCAGCTATGACCAGCGCACGCGGAGTGATGGTGGTCGTCGGCGGGCTTGCCGGGCTGCTGCTCGTGATCTCCGTCTTCAGCGGCTGGCAGGGAGCGAGCCGGCTGCGCGGCCAGGGCGAAGACATGAGCGCGGTGGAGGACGCCGCCCGCGAATTCGTCGAGGCCTACGGCACGTTCGATTTCCGCGAGCCCGACGCCTACCGCACACGCCTCATGGGGCTTAGCACCGGAGCAGTCCACGAAGCGGTCAGCACGTCACAAGTCGATCCGGCGTCGGTCGGACAGCAGCAGACCATCGTGACGGACTCAGTGACGGTCGATGTCACGGCCTTCTCCGATGACGCCGCGACGGCTTCGGCGACGGTCGAGCAGACGCGACGGGCGATCGACCCCGCGACAGGACAGCTACGCGAACAGCGCGTTCGCCAACACGTCGCCTGCCGCCTGGTGCTGGTGAACGGCCGCTGGCTGGTCGCCGAGTTCCGCCTGACATCCCAGGAAGCAATTGAGAACAAGGGCAGATAGGAGGCCGATGTGATGGAACAGATCAACACCCTCTTCGAGAACCTGCTGAACATCGGCATGGGCGTCGGCGCCGCCGTGGCCGCGTTCTTCGTGATGTGGGGCGCCTTCCTCTATATGTCCGCCGCCGGCAGCCCCCACCAGATGGAGCGCGGCAAGTCCGCCATCGTCAACGCCCTCGTCGGCTTCTCGATTGTGCTGCTGGCGAGAGTGATCGCCGGGATGATCCAGGATTCGATTGGCTCACCGTAACCCAAAGACGGAAGGGCTGATTCCTCCTTGGGATCTGAGTGCTGCTCCCCGACGAACGCACCGCAGCGATTAGACTACCTCGTAATGCCAGACCGACTCTACGACGCGATCGATCGTGCGATTAGAGAGCCTCTCGACGGCAAATTGTTCGAGCGCTGCGCGGTCGAGCTTCTCCGAGGCGCGTACTACCCGAAGCTCCGACCGGTGGACGGTGGCAATGACGCGGGTATGGATGGCGTCGGTGAACTGCCTGATGGCGAGCGCTTCGTCCTGGTCTCCACTGTAGATGAAGACGTCCGGGGCAATTTGCGGAAGAACGTTAAGAGCCACATCGATGCTGGCGGCGAGCTTCGCACAGTCGTCCTTGCAACTTCTCGCGAGGTGCGCGGGCGGCGGCGCCTGGAGCTGCAACATGCCCTGCTGGACGACTTTGGTGTGCGGCTTGCAGACGTTCACGATCGCGCCGATTTCGTCCAGCTTCTCTACGGGAACCCCCAATGGTGCAAGGATCTGCTCGGGGTGGCGGGACTCGCCAGGGCGCTCACGCGTCTGCCGGCGTCTCGCCGCCCGACTCCTGAAATCCGCCTGATCGGGCGGGATGCTGATGTCGCCGGCCTGAGAGCCGCGGCAGGCGACGTTGTCATCTCCGGTAAGCCGGGCATCGGGAAGACCTTCCTCCTTGAGAAACTGATGGAAGAAGACTGGGGCCTGTTCGATGCCGGCTGGGGCCTTGACGAACTTGAGGCCGCCATCCGTGAGCTCAATCCGCGGCGCGTCGTACTCGATGACGCGCATCTAAGAGGGGACCGGTTAGCAGAGCTCCGTCGGTTGCGGCGAGAGATGAACGCCCAGTTCGACCTCGTCGCGGTGTCGTGGCCGGGCCAGGTAGAGGAAGTGGCGGGAGCGATCCCTGGGGCATCCACCTTCGTGGTCCAGGAACTCGAACGGGACCAGATCCTGGAAGTAATCGAAGAGGTCGGCATTGCCGGACCCCGGGCCCTACAGGCACACCTCGTGAACCAGGCGATGGGCCGTGCGGGTCTGGCCGTGACACTGGCGTACGCATGTGTTCGCGGCAATGTCCAAGGGGTTGCAACAGGCGAAGCGCTGCTGCAGGACATTGTAGGTTGGTTTACGAAGTCACTGGGCCAAGAGAGCCGCTACGTCCTCGGGGTGCTTGCCCTCGCGGGCAAGACCGGTGCCACGCTCGGGCAGGTGGCCGACGCCCTCCGAGTTGACATGCCCCGGGTAGTTCAATTGCTTCGCGGTCTAGCTAGCGGGGGTACTGTCGATGAGGCATCGCGCTTCGATCGCGTGACTCGTCTGAGAGTCCAGCCGGAGAGCCTACGCTATGCGTTAGTTCGTGATGTCTTCTTCGGCGGACCAGCGGCAATGGATGTCGGCGACACGATCGCACATTTTGACCGTGCCTCCATCGCAGTGATCCCACTCGTGGCTGCCGCGCACCGAGGGGCCAATGTGAACCGGGAATTTCTCCTCGAGATCCTCGATTGCGACGACCGCGAGGCCGTCACGGCCTATGCATTACTCGGGCACAACGAAGCCCAAGAGGCATTGCAGGTAGCACCACAACACCGCGCTGCAATCGCGCGAGAAGCCTACAAGATCGGCATCGACGAAGGTCGCATGCTGCGTCACTTGATGGACTTGGCCGTTGGTGATGGTCGATCGGAGCAGAGCTTCCCGGATCATCCTCTTCGAGCCGTTGAAGACCGCCTGGCAGCTTTCGAAGGGGATCTGGGGCCAAGACGGCTTGCTATCGACACCGCTGATGCCTGGCTGCGAGAGGGGCGAGAACCGACCGTGGCTCTCCGACTACTCGCCCACGCGATCGAACCGCGCGTTCGGCGCAGCTACAGCGATCCTGGGATTGGGAACACGTTCACGATTGCGGAAGGACCTTTGCCCCTTGCGACCATGGCGGACATGTCCTCGCTTTGGGATTCGGTCTTGGCCATCGTCGAGCGAGAGCGTTGGTGTGAACCAGGGCCGGTCATCGACGCCCTGCACCACTGGGTTTTTCCTGGTTCCATCGGTTTCGGACGCGGAGTCGATGACGAGACTTCGGAGGCTTTCCGCTCCGAGGCACGGCGCGTCATCCAACGCTTCGCGGAACTATTGTCAGGGCGCCCTGGCGTGCTTCGCCGCCTGCAGCACTTCTCTTCTTGGGGCTCACTAAATGTCGCCATCCCGGTGCCTCGGGAGTTCGACATCCTGTTCCCGGAAGACTGGGACGGTTCGGAAGAGGACGGCGGTCATGACGGGTGGGCGCAACGAGCAGATGGGCAACTGCAAGAGCTGGCGGCGGAGATGTTGCACCTCGCGGCAGAGGAGACGGCGGAGCGAATCGCTCAGGCGGACGCTGACGCACGGGCTGCCGGCATCACGTACCCGCGCTTCACACCGCGCTTGGCACAAGTGCTGGCGGAAGCCTCGGCTAACCCGTCAGCACTGCTGACTGCCCTCACTGACCGCGGCGTCGCCGCGGACATTGTGCTGCCCGTCCTTGATCGGGTCGTATCCATGGAGGCGGAAGGTTGGGAGGATGCGTTGAATCGCGCACTCGACGAACCGCTGCTGGCGTGGGCTGCGATCCAGATCGCCCTCGCGCGTCCCGTTGGCCCTCGGCTCAAAGACGCCGCGATAGAACGAATGGGACCCGGACATCGGAACCTGATCGAGATGTTGGTCGCTCGGGATCAAGTTGACCCCGACACGGTCGGGCGCTTGCTCCATGCGCCAGACCCTCTGGTAGCTCGGGATACCGCGGTAGCTATCGGCCACGCTCGGTCCGCAGACCGCATCGATGCCCTGCCGGAGGCGATGCGGGAGCGTTGGCGAGCAATTATTCTCGATAGCCCAGCCGATGGGTTTTGGTACTCCGTGATCCTGAAAAGGGACCCCGATCTCTTTGCGGAGTGGTTGAGGCGCTGGTTCGAGCGTCTCAGAAGCAGTTCGGATGAGTTCATCCTTCCCCATCAGTTGAAGGACGCCATCTCGGAACTCCCCGTCGGCGCGAGGGTCAATCTGATCAGCTCGATTCCGGCGGACGTTAGTTCGTTCCTCGTTCAGGACGCCGTAACGGAACTGGTGGCGGACGACTTGGAGACCGCCGATGCTTTGTTTAAGCGCACGGATCTCGAAGACCTACAGTGGACCGCGCTACGACACGGACCGAGTGAGGCGTGGATGGAGCGCGCCCTGATGGCAATTGACCGAGGCTGGGACCCCGAAAAGATCGTCGCCTACACAGCGTTCTCAGAGAGCGTGTGGTCCGGCGAGGAGAGCGCCCACTGGCAGGCCAAGGTCGATGAATTCGAGAAGCTCCGCAAAGATGATCCGCCGGGCTCGCCGCGGACGCGCTTGGTAGACGCAGGCGTAGGGCAATTTGCGCGGCAGCGTGATCAAGCCGCCGCGAGAGAACGACGAGAGCGAATCTTCGGCGACGACGAATAACCACCCACGACACCGCCAACGGAGCGCGGTTCGGGTGTAGCGCACCTTTGGGCTCGGCGCGAAGAACAGGGTGCGTGCAGTAGCAGACATCGCGAGCCCCGAGAAACAGGATCGGGTTTGGATAGATCGGTGAGCTCATGGATCGGGGCGTCTCTCCGTCCGGATCTCACTTGGATCGCGTAGTTACATCGTCTCCTCGGGAATCAACCCAAGGAGTCGCCGATGCACCGCCACGAAGTCCCCACACACCTGAACATTGACGACAAGGCCTTCGCCGGGCTGACGATGCGGCAACTGATGGTGGCCATCATCGGCCTGGCGCTCGCGTACGCGGCGATGAGCGAAGTGCCGCTGCCGTTGCCCGTGCGCCTGAGTCTGGGCGCTGCGGTCTTGTTGTGGACAGCGGCGTTCACGCTCTGGCAGCCCGCGGGGCGATCGCTGGAAGACTGGGCGTTCGTGCTGCTGCGGTACGTCAGCGTGCCGCGCGTCGTCGTCTGGCGAGTGCGCACGCCGCGACTTGCCGAGCGCGATGACGCCGGACGGTTCGAGATCGTCCTGCCCGACGAGGGTGCCGGTGAGCGGAGGGGCGAGCGATGACTAGGGCAGGGAAGCACGGGAGCGTGCAGGACCTCCTGCCGCTCGAAGACATCGTCGAGGGCGTCATCTGCCTCCGCGGCGGCGAGTACCGCGCGGTCATCCAGGCGCAGAGCGTCAACTTCGCCCTGAAGTCGGAGGAGGAGCAGGAAGCGGTAATGGCCGGCTACCGGTCGTTCCTCAACTCGCTCAGCCACCCGGTGCAGATGCTCGTCCGCATCCTACCCACCAACGTCGAGCCGTATCTCGCCGGGTTCCGCACGAACGTGACGTTCCAGGCGAACAGCGATGCCATCCGGCGGCTGGCGCTCGACCACGAGACATTCGTCCGGCGGCTCGCTCGCGAGCGGACGCTGCTCGAACGGCGCTTCTACCTGGTCGTCCCGGCGGGCGAGTTCGGGCGAGACGGGACGGCCGCAATCCGCTGGCCCTGGAAGCGAAACGGCCGACGACTCGATGACCAACATCTCGCGGTCGCCGCAGCGCAGCTCAACGCCCGCTGCCAAGAGCTAGCTCAGGGACTGACCTCGTTCGGCGTCAGTTCGCGCCGGCTGGAGAGCGAGGAGTTGGCCGAGCTGTGGGCCGCGTGCCTGTGCTCGCAGGTATCCCAGGTCTCGCCGTCCCTGATCGCGGGTGCGCGCCCGGTCGTGGCAGCAACCCGGCGGCAGGAAGGGGCGCACCATGGTTAGCCTGCCTCGTGTCCAGCAACGTCCCTCGCGTCGCCGGCATGAGCACTCCGCCGACGACCTTCGCTTCGAACTGGGGACGCGCTCCGCGGTCGACCACCTCGCGCCGGCAGCCATCGAGGCATCTCGGTCGCACCTGGTCATCGATGGACGCTACGTCCGGGTGCTTGGCCTGAGCGACTACCCGCGCTACGTCCATCCCAACTGGCTCGCGCGCCTCATCGACTTCGACGAGCCGCTGGACCTGAGCCTCCACATCGACCCGCTCGACTCCGCCACGACGGTCCGGCGCCTGACGCACAAACTCGTCGAACTCCAGTCCTCGCGCCTGCTCGACGCGCGCAGCGGCAAGATCGCCAGCGCCGAGCGCGAGGTCGCCTACGAGGACGTGGAGCGGCTGCGCGACGCCTTACAGCGAGGGGAGGAGCGCGTCTTCTCGGTCAGCCTCTACATGTGCTTGCGGTCGGGATCGCCGGCGGCCGTCGACGAACTCAACCGCCGGGTCGAGACCGCCCTGGGCGGGATGATGGCCTCGTCACGGGCCGTGCTCTTCGAGATGCTGCAAGGGCTGCTCTCGTGCCTCCCGGCCGGCCGGGATTACCTCGGACGCTATCGCAACCTCGATACGACCAGCGCGGCGACGATGATCCCCTTCACGTCGAGCCACCTCTCGATGCGCGAGGGCATCCTCTACGGCATCAGCGTCCACAACAACTCGCTGGTCATCTTCGACCCGTTCAGCCGCGAGCTGGAGAACGCCAACAAGGTGGTGTTCGCGAAGAGCGGCGCCGGCAAGTCGTACGCCTGCAAGGTGGAGGCGCTCCGCGCTCTGATGCGCGGCGTTGAGTACTACATCATCGACCCCGAGGACGAGTACGGGCGCATCTGCGAGAACGTTGGCGGCCAGTCCATCCGCCTCTCCGGCAGCTCGGCGCACCACATCAATCCGTTCGACCTCGGCGCCGGTTCCGCTCGCGACGATGGAGCCCAGGACGCGCTGACCGAACGCCTGCTCGCGCTCCAGGGGCTCTTCGGGCTGATGCTCGCGGACAAGGGCGGTTCGCTCACGCAACGCGAACGCGGGGCTTTGGACCGCGCGCTACTTGAGACCTATAGCCGCGCCGGGATCACGCGCGATGCCAGTACACACGGAAGGCCCGCGCCAGTCCTCCGAGACCTCTACGCCGTGCTCCGTGAGGAGGGCGACCAGCTTGGTCTCGCTGACCGGCTCGAACGGTTCGTCGATGGCAGCCTGGGCGAAATCTTCTCTTCGCCGACATCGGTCGACCTTCATCGGCCATTCGTGGTCTTCAACATCCGCGACCTCGAGCCCGAATTGCGACCGCTTGGTGTCTACCTCATCGCCGACCACATCTGGCGCGAAGTCCGCCGCAATCGGCGACCGCGGATGCTCCTCATCGACGAAGCGTGGTCGCTCATGCAGCACGAGGAGGGTGCCCGCTTCCTCTCGTCGATGGCGCGGCAGGCCCGGAAGTGCTACCTCGGGCTGACGACGGTGACCCAGGACGTCGAGGACTTCCTCGCGACGCCGGAGGGTCACACCATCCTCGCGAACTCGTCGGTCCAGCTCCTGATGCGGCAGGACAGCTCGACGATCGACGCGGTCTCGCACACCTTCCGGCTCAGCGCCGGCGAGCGTGAATTCCTGCTCTCGTGCCGCAAGGGCGAAGGGCTGTTTTTCGCCTCGGGCAACCACATCGCGCTCCGCATCGAGGCGAGCCCGTTCGAACACAGCCTGGCCACAACCGATCCCGCGGAACTGGAAGACCGCGCGAAGGAGGCCAGCGATGGCGTCTCCTGAGATCGACATCATCAAGCGCGACAACCCGCTGGAGCGGGTGATGAACGAGCACGGGGTGAAGCTCCAGCGGCGGGGCAGCCGGTTCGTGGCCCGCTGCCCGTTCCACGATGAGCAGCACCCGAGCCTGGTCGTCTACCCGGACACTCGCAGCTTCTACTGCTTCGGCTGCCGGGCTTCCGGCGACGTCATTGACTTCGTGCGCCGGGTCGAGAAGCTCGATTTCAAGGAAGCGGTCCGGCGCCTCGCCGGGAACGACCAACACGAGCACACACCGCCGCAGCCGCCATCACGCCTCACTGTTGATGACCAACTGATCCTTGCCGCAGCGGCCAACGTTTACCACGAGACGCTGCTGCGGACCGACCGGGCGCTCCGGTACCTCGAATCACGAGGCGTCGGTGGAGC
>JBLNCO010000124.1:0-13725 GCA_050260715.1 Hyphomicrobiales bacterium
TTCCGCGGGGTTCGCGTCGCTGGCGGGCGAGGCGGTGATGATCGTCGGGCAGAACCGCGGCCACGAGGCGGGGAAGGGCGACGGCTGGGTGCGCGCGGGCGGGTTCCGCAAAGCTACGCGCGCGTTCCGGCTGGCCGCGAAGTTCCAGCTGCCCATCATCACGCTCATCGACACGGCAGGCGCCGAACCGGGGCTGGAGAGCGAGGTCGACGGGCTCGGCCACGCCATCGCCGAATGCACGGCGACCATGCTCGAGGCGCCGGTACCGACGATCGCCGTAATTACCGGCGAAGGGAACTCCGAGGCGGCCGTCGCGATGGCCGTCGCCGATCGAGTGCTCATGCTCGACAACGCCGTGTACGAAGTCATCCGGCCCGAAGATGCGGCCGCGATCCTCTACGGCGCGACCGATTTCGCAGGCGAGGCGGCCGAACGGCTGCGGATCACTTCGCACGACTGCCTGCGCCTCGGCGTGGTGGACGCTACCGTGCCCGAACCCGGCGAGGGCGCGCACACCGACCCGGACGAAGCGGCGCTCCTCCTGCGGCGAAGCATTGTTCGCGAGCTCATCCGTCTGCGGCGGCAGCGGCCGAAGCGGCGGCTGCAGGCTCGCCAGCGGCGCTACCGCGAGGTGGCATCGACCCGTTCGTGGATCCGGGGGACAATGGAGCGGCGTCTCGCGCACCTCCTGGATCGGATAGGCGGTGCCTGGGACCGCCTCCGCGGACGCTCCAACCTGCGCCGGCGGATCGAATTTGGGGAAAACCCGGACATTCCGGTATAGCCAATGGCCCCGTCCTGCGGGGCTACGGCGCGGGTAGGTCACAGACTGGAACTGCAAGACCTGTGGCTCATTGGGCTCGGGCTGAGCGTCGGCGCGTTCGGCACGCTCGTCGGGGCAGGGGGTGGATTCATCCTCGTGCCCATCCTGCTCCTCGTGTACCCGCACCGAGACCCCGAGACCATCACGGCCATGTCGCTGTTCGTGGTGTGGGCGAACGCCTCGTCGGGCTCGGTGGCATACGCACGGCAGCGGCGCATCGACTACCGGAGCGGCGCCTGGTTCGCGGTGAGCACACTGCCCGGGGCGGTCGCCGGCGCGATCGTGGTCGGGTTCATCCCGCGCCGCACGTTCGATGTCATCTTCGCCGTCTCGCTGCTCGCGGTTGGGACGTACCTGTTCCTTCGTAGCGGCGTCGCGGCCATCCAGCCGCCGGTGGAGGGCTGGAGCGTGGTGCGGCGAGACATCACGGACCGCGCGGGGCACCGGTTCGTGTACAGCTACGAACTCTGGAAGGGCATCGTGATCAGCGCGGGCGTGGGGTTCGTGAGCAGCCTGCTCGGCATCGGCGGCGGCATCGTGCACGTGCCCGTGATGGCGACCGTGCTCCACTTCCCGGTGCACATCGCCGCCGCGACCTCGCACTTCGTCCTGGCGTTCATGGCCGCCGAAGGCACGGCCGTGCACTTCGCGACAGGTGCGCTCGGCTGGGACCGGGCGCTCGGGCAGGCGGTGATGCTGGCGGTGGGTGCGATACCCGGAGCCCAGCTTGGGGCGCGCCTTTCGCACCGGCTGCACGGCGCGATCATCATGAAGGCGCTGGCGGGGGCGCTGATGCTGGTGGGCGTGCGGCTCGCGTTCCAGGCGGCGGGCGTCTGACTAGCCGCCGCCCGTGTTCTCCCAGTCGCGCCAGCTGGCGCGGCTCTCCTCGGTGAGGACGTGGCCCGTGCCCGCGGGCCGGCTCACACGGTCGGGGTCGAGCCGTCGCAGGAGGTACCAGACCCCGACGGTCAGCCCACACATCGCGCCGGCGAGGATGGCCAGGCGCATGAGGCCGCGTTCGTTCGCGCCGTCCCACGCGTCGTACGCCGAGCCGCTGAGCTTGAGCGCGGCTTCGGGGTCGCCGTTGGCGTAGGCCTGCTCGGCCTTCGCAAGGTCGCCCTCGGGGTCGGTGAAGAAGAGGCCGATCCGGCCAAAGAAGCTCGGTTTGTACGACGCCTGCTTCTCGCGAGCCAGCTCCAGCATGCGGCCGGCTGCGACCTCGTTGTAGGCGGTCGTTGTCGATTCTGAGGCGAGGCGCGCGGCTTCTTCGAAGTTGCCGGCCGCGTACGCATCCCGTGCCTGGGCGAGCCTGGCGAGCGCCGGCGAGCCGGCTTCCTCGTTCGCGAGCGAGCTCGTGGCGTTCACGATGGCGGAGATCGCCTGGTCCTGGTCTTCGACCACCGCCCCCGACCGGGCGATGGTCGACGTCCCCCATGCGGCCGCGACACCGCCCGGAGCGCCGAGCCCGGCGTCGTTCGAGCGCGCGACGACCCGCTGGTAGTTGTCGAGCACCTTGTTGGCGTCCGCGACCTGCCCGGCGACGCCGCCGAACTGCCATTCGTCGAGGTTGGCCTGGATGTCTGTGGGGACGCCCGTAAGCCCGAGCTCCGCGGCGCGCGAAACAAGGCCCTTCACGAGGTCGTGCGCCGCCCGCCGTTCGGCGAACAGCGGCGCGCTGGTCTGGCGGTTGTAGACCCAGGTCAGGAAGAGCTCGTCGAGGTTCGCGCCGCTGACGCGCTCGCCGGCGTCCATGAACCAGCGGCCGTCGACGGGGAGCTGCTCGGGCCTGTCATCGAGCATGCCGAGGACCTGCTTCATGTTCTCCGGGCCGCCGATCGCCTCCTGGTACTTGAACCAGAAGGTCATGGTCTTGCCGTACCAGTAGTTCGCGTCGAGGACCTGCGAGCCGTTCCACCAGGTTGCGAGCGGGTCGGTGTAGCCGAGCGACTCCCAGCCCCAGTCGCGGGGCGTGATGCCAAGCGTGGGCGCGAGCGTGCGCATCCCGTATTCGGCGAGGCCCTCCCAGAGCCACGACGTCTCGAGGTTGTTGCCGGCCCACTGGTGGGCGAGCTCGTGGACGGTGACCTCGTCGTCGAAGCCGAGATCGCCGCTGTGGGTGACGAGCACCTGGCCTTCGGCCGGAAAGGCGATGCCCGCGGCGCCCACCAACCCGATGAACCGCGACTCGCGGAGCTCGATGGAATCGTGGGCGTACGGGAAGTTGAAGGTCTGTTCGAGCATCGGCAACGCCTTCTGGGCGAGGGCGAACTCACGCTGAGCCCATTCGGTGTCGCTCTTGAAGTACTTCAGGCTGACCTTCACGTTGCCGCGCTGGAGCGGCACTTCCGCTTCGAGCAGGCCCTTCTTCGCATCGTCGGTGACCGACTGGGCGAAGCCGGCGTAGGGCAGCGGCGTCAGCCGCTGGCGGCAGCGGTCGTCGAGGTTCGCGCACTGTTCCTGGACGGACTTGTTGTCGGTGTTGACGGCGATGAGGGTGGCATCGCCGCAGACCCAGCGAACGAGCCCCGAGTCCTTGACGTCGCCCGGCTGGTCGGCGCCGCGAAGGCAGCCGGGTTCGAAGTAGTTGTCGCCGGCTTCGGGGACGTCGATGAACACAAAGGAGCCCTGCCCCTGGCTGACGAACATCGCTTCGATGACGCCCGGCTCGAGGCTGGCGAAGTCGTTCTTCTGCGAGGAGACGTCGTAGGTGAGGGTGAGGTTGGTGCGGTTCTTCCCCTTGAGCTGCTGGCTGAGCTTGACGCTGATCGCGGAAGGCATGCCCAGGTCGGGCACGGCGTCCAGGAACGTCTCGGTCTGGAGCGGAGTATCGCCTTCCTTGACCACGATGTTGCTCGCGCCGGGCATCACCCAGAGCATGATTTCGTCGAGCGGCTGGCCGTCGGGCTGGATCTCGGCTTCGACGCGGGCCGACATCGTCCCGGCCGGGACGTCGAGGCGGTAGTACGACTCCGATGCGATGAAGAAGCCGAGAGGGCTGGCGCCGGAGGCTACTGACGGCAGCGCGACGGCGGCGAAAAGCGCCACCGCGATGAGCGCAAGGAGAGGCGGGCGCACCTTCATAGTTCAAAATTCGGCGCGCATTGCGCAGCGGCGCAGTGGTTTCGTGGGGCATTTCTCGAACGAAAAGTGGGGATGCGCGTCCGCGAGTTCGGGTGAGCGCGCGGGTCAGGGCAGGGGAAGCACCGAGAGGGTGCGGTCGGGAGTTCCCTTCGGATTGGGGACGGGCTAACCGTTTCGTTACGTGTTTGAGATGTATGTAGGGGCGTTCGCTCTACTATCGCAACCCGTGCCTACATTACGCGTGCAGCACGGGAGGAACTTCTGAAATCCATCGCTCGCTCGATGGCCGGCGTCGCCACCGCCGGGCTCGTCCTGAACGGTACCGATAGCACCCACAGCGGCACCCGGATCGCCGCAAAGAACGTCCCCACCGCCCTCCGCTCCTTCTGGCTCGACGGCCTCTTCGCGGCCGCCCAGGACGCGTTCATCCTGTCGTACCTGCCGATCCTGGCGCACGCGCTTGGCGCGAGCGGGAAGGAGATCGGCCTGTTGGCGTCGAGCCAGAGCCTCGGCGGAGCCCTCGCGCTCTATCCCGGGGCGATAGCGGCCCGGCGGGCCCGCAGCCGCCGCTGGGTGGTCGTGTTCTACTCCGGCGTGGTCGCACGCATGGCGTTGCTCGCCAGCGCGTTCGCCGTCGCCTTCCTCGACGGCAATGCGGCGCTCTACGCCGTGATCGCGCTCTTCGCCTTCCGGGCGTTTCTCGGGAACTTCACCGTACCGGCGTGGACATCGATGGCGGCGGACATCATCCCGCCGGCGATGCGCGCGCGGTACTTCGCCTCGCGGAACTTCGCCATCCAGGGCGCGACGCTCGCGGTGACACCGCTCGGCGGTCTGTTGCTCGACCGTCTCGGCATGCCCGGCGGCTACGTCGTGGCGCTGCTCGTGTCGTTCGTCTTCGGGATGTGCGCGACGCTCGCGTACTCGCGTATCCCGGAGCCGCCGGTGGCGCCACAGGAGGTGCGCCAGCGGAGTGCGGTACGGCCGCAGCACGTGGCCCGCGACGGGGTGTTCCGGAACTTCGTGCTCGGGACGATCTGCCTGCACTTCGGGGCGCAGCTGGCGGGGCCGTTCTTCAACGTCTACCTGGTCGAAAACCTCGGCGGTTCGAACTTCATGGTCGGCGTCATCGCGATGGTGGCCTCGCTGACGGGCGTGGCGAGCCAGCTCGTGTGCGGCGATCTCCTCTCCCGGCGGGGAGCGCTCTGGCTGAGCCGCGCGACTTTGCTGACGATGCCGCTCGTGCCGCTCATCTGGCTCGGCGTGAGCGCGCCGTGGATGGGCGTACTGCCGAACATCGTGGGCGGTTTCGTGTGGGCCGGCTTCGGGCTCGCGAACTTCCAGCAGCAGCTCGAAATCATCCCCGAGGAGGAACGCGAGGAGTACGTGGCCGTCTTCCACATGTGCGTGTTCACGGGGATGTTCGTGGCGCCGTTCGCGGGTGGCGTGCTGGTCGATGCAGTCGGGTTCCGGACGACGTTCGCTATCTCGGCCCTGGTGCGCGTGGCGGCGCTGGCCGTGTTCCTGTTCGCCGACACGACCGGGCGGAAGCGAGCACGGAACGCTTATGCCCTGCGGGAAGCGGCCGGGGCGCGAGCCTAGGGACCGACGGGTTCGTGTTCGAGGTCGCGGGCGCGGCGGGCGGCGCCCGCGGTCGCCAGCTTCTGGAGCGCCGCGGCGATTTCGCGCAGGTCTTCGTTGCTCAGGTCCTCCATAAGCCGCCGCGCGTACTCGCGGGATTCGGCGCGAACGTTCGTGACCGCGTTCTTCCCGCGCTCTTCGAGCCAGATGCAGATGCCGCGCCTATCGGACTGCGAGATTTCGCGCCGAATGAAGCCGCCACGTTCGAGCCGTTCGAGCAGCGCCGAGACGGAGGGCCGCGTGACGTAGAGGCGCTCGGCGAGCTCGGCGTTGCTGATGCCGGGCGATTCGTGGACGTGCCCGAGCAGGCGCAGCTGCGTGACGGTCAGTCCCTCCGCATCCCAGATGCGAAGGCGCATGGCGTCGAGCAGCGCGCTGACGCGGAACATCGCGGTGACCGCGGCATCGAGCGTCTGGGGATCCTGTTTCTCACCCATTTTGTGCACTATACGCCCCCGCAACAGTTAGAGTCGCGGGGGCGTAGTTCTCCTCAGGCAGACTGAAGTTCTTTGATGACCGAACGCACCGCCTCCTCGTCCTCTGGGGAGCGAATCGGGGCGCTAAAGCCGACGCGGTCGCAGATTCCGCCGTAGCGGGCCTTGATCTCGCCGGCCACCTTGTCGATGGGCGCGACCACCGCGAACTCGGTGAGCATCTCGTCGGGGATCACCGAGGGCATCTCGGCCCACTTGCCCTGGAGGCTCATCTCGTGCAGGCGGGCGGTAGTGTCGCCCCAGCCGTGGTGGTCGAAGACCTTCTGGTAGGTGCGGGTGGAACCGTAGAAGGAGATCTGGCGCTTCACCTCCTGGGCGGCCTGTTCGGCGTCGCTCCATGTCTTGCCGGTGGCGAGGAAGCCGCCGCCGCAGATTTCGAACTGGTCGCGGGTGCGGCCGCTCTTTTCGAGCCCCTTCATCACCTGTGGCAGGAGCACATCCTTCGTGTACTGCATCGTGTTGAAGCCGTGCAGCTTGATGCCGTCGCACACCTCGCCGGCGACGCGCGCATTGTGCTCGTTCACGGCCGCGATGTGGACCGGGATGTGCGGGTGCTCGATGGGCCCGGGATTGAAGTTCGGCGTCATCAGCGTGAACGAATAGTGCTCGCCGACGAATTCGAGCTTCTCGCCGGTCTGGAAGGTGTGCCAGATGGCTTTGAGCGACTGGACATACTCCTTGATGCGCGGCGCGGGCGGGCTCCACGGCACGCTGAAGCGGCGCTGGTTGTGGCCCTTCACCTGCGTGCCGAGGCCGACCGTGAGGCGGCCTTTCGAGTACCGCTGCAGGTCCCACGCGATCATCGCAGTGACCATCGGGCTGCGCGGGAAGGCGATCGCGACGGACGTGCCGATACCGATGCGCTCGGTGTGCTCGGCGGCGAGCACGAGCGGGAGGAAGCTATCGTGCGCGGTCTCGGCGGCGTTGATGCCGTCGTAGCCGAGGTCTTCGGCGCGCTTAGCGGCCGCGCCGGCCTCTTCGAGCTTGGCGGAGTAGAGCCCCGTTTCGACCTTAAATCCCATGGAACCTCCGGCGGCGGGAGCCGCGGTGTGATGCCGGGCGATTCTGGCAGGCCGCGGGGAAAAGGTGAAGTCAGTTATGCGGCGTAGGTGCGGGGCCGCGCGCTAGCCGCACGCGGCCGCTTCGAACCCGGGCAGGCGATTTCGCCCCGGGCGGACGCCAACGAGGGCGGCGCCGGACGGTCGCCGCCAATACAGAGGGTAAATGGGGTCGCGGTGGGGGCTACTCGCCGCGCTGGGCGCGCGCCTCTTCGAGCTCGTGCTCCATGCGGGCGCGGATGCGCGCCTCTTCCTCATCGTTAGCCGTTGCCGGCGCCTTGGGCATCGCGGCCTTATCGGGGTGTGCAGCAAGCCAGGCTTCGTGGCTCGACGCCTCGCGGCGGAACAGTCGCTTGAACCATGCCATGACGGACTCCTTCCGACGGTTGTCCATCCCGCCCGGCAGCCGCCTCTTATTATGGTACGCCGCGCGAGAGCGATTGGTTCGGCCGCGAACGGAATTCGTTAGCGGCCCGCTAAGTTCTGTGGTAACGTGCGCGGCGAAACGGAGGGAAGCCGAATGAAGTTCGGGATTTTCTATGAGCACCAGCTGCCGCGCCCGTGGGACGAGGGGCTCGAGCAGAAGCTGTTCCAGGACGCGCTGACCCAGGTCGAGCACGCTGACAGGCTGGGCATCGACTTCGCGTGGGAGGTGGAGCACCACTTCCTCGAGGAGTACAGCCACTCCTCGGCGCCGGAGGTGTTCCTCGCGGCCGCGAGCCAGCGCACGAAGAACATCCGCCTGGGTCACGGCATCAAGCTCACGCCCCCGAACTACAACCACCCGGCGCGAGTCGCCGAGGAGGTCGCGACGCTGGACCTCGTGTCGAACGGGCGTGTGGAGTTCGGTACGGGCGAGTCGTCGGCGCGCATCGAGCTCGAAGGGTTCCGGATCGACCCGGCGGAGAAGCGCGCGATGTGGCGCGAAACCGTCGAGCAGATCTGCCGGATGATGTCGGAGTCGCCGTACCCGGGCTTCGAAGGGAAGTACTTCAGCATGCCGCCGCGGAACGTGGTGCCGAAGCCGGCGCAGAAGCCGCATCCGCCGCTCTGGGTCGCCTGTTCGAACCGCGACACCATCCACCTTGCCGCCCAGCTTGGCATCGGCGCCCTGACCTTCGCCTTCGTCGACCCCGCCGAGGCGAAGCACTGGGTCGACGATTACTACACGACGTTCAAGAACGAATGCGTGCCCATCGGGAAGGTGGTGAACCCGAACGTCGCGATGGTGACAAGCTTTTCGGTGCACCACGACGAGCAGGAGGCGGTGCGCCGCGGCGCGCAGGGCTTCGACTTCTTCGGCTATGCCCTCGGGCACTACTACGCGTTTGGCGAACACCTGCCCGGTTCGACGGACATCTGGCAGGCGTTCCTGAAGTCGCCGGCACAGGCGCCGGAGCTGCTGAACAACCGGGCGCGCGGGGGGATCGGCACGCCGGACCAGGTGCGGGCGCATCTGCGGCAGTTCGCGGACTGCGGTGTCGACCAGGTGGTGTTCATCCAGCAGGGCGGGAAAAACCAGCACGAGCACATCATGGAGTCGCTCGACCTGTTCGCGGCGGAGGTGATGCCGGAGTTCCACGCCGAGGAAGAGGAGCGCCAGCGGCGGAAGGCGGAAGAGCTCGCGCCGTACATCGAGCAGGCGTACGCCCGCAAGGAAGCGCTGATGAACGGCAAGAGCAACGGCCACGAGATCCCGAAGGTGCCCGCGTATGGCCGCGCGATCGCCCACGGGACCGCCGGCCGCCTGGCGACGCAGGAGGACAAGGAGCGGGTGCGCTAGCGTCCCACGGCGAATCGCGTTTCCGGGGGATCACACCACGCGAGTGTGAACAACTCGTATCGGCGTGATCCCTCAGTGCTGTTTTGCAATGGATCAGGGTTACCCCGTAGTGCTCCAACCGCACTTCCCTGCCGACTATCAGGTATCCACCGCGAGGCGGTGAGACTGGCAGGGGAAACCGGGGGTATCGCGAAGTAGCTCACGGAAGGGGCACCGCGTTCGGTCCAAAGTTGGACTCGCGATCGTCCTGAGTACGGGCGAAGAAACAGAGGAGATGCTTCACGATATCGATCAGGAAGGGCGCACAGCGCGCACTTCCAGGAGGACAACAATGGGAACGCTCTCGACAATCAACCAGGACAACATCAAGGTGTGCGCGCACTGTGGCCTTCGCTACGACTGGCGGCGCTCGCCGAGTTCGTCCTTGAAGATGACCTACTGTGGGTCGCTTTGCGAGCGAGCCGCGCTCGGGTTCACGATCGAGGCGCTCCTGCGTACCGAACGGCAGCCATCGGCGGTGACGGCGCCAGCGGCACTGCCGGCGCCGAAGGAGTTTCTTTCGGCCGCATAGTTCGGCGTCAAGGAACCGTCCAGATGGGCAGTAGCGAGCCCGGAGGGAACCTTTTACGCTGGATGCGCGTTCTATAAGTAGACGGTGCGAAAAGCGCCGTGAAGGGAGTTCTCTTGGAAACGCCGATCGGTCCCGGCCCTGTCGGGATGAACCTGGACAACATCAAGGTGTGTGCGCGCTGTGGCCTGCGGTACGACTGGCGGAAGTCGCCGAGTTCGGCGCTGAAGATGACCTACTGCAGCTCGTTGTGCGAGAAGGCCGACCTGGGCTTCACCATCGAGGCGTTGCTCCGGCATGAGCGCACCGAAAAGGAGCCTGCGGCTCCAGCCGTATAACGCGCGTTCCCATCGCAGCCATTCAGCCGCCGGTCCTCTGTGACCGGCGGCTTTTTCGTGCCCGCGGTCAGACCTCGAGCGTGAGGGGCGTGTCGTCGCGGTTCGCCCAGTCGCGCATCGAGCCGTCGTACACCCGGATGTTGTCGTAGCCGACGAGCTCCATGGCGAAGGCGGCGTGGGCAGCCCGGATACCACCCTGGCAGTACGTGATGGTGGCCTTGCCGCGTTCGATCCCGGCGCCGTCGAGCAGCCGCTGGATGTCGCCGGCGGGCAGGAAGCGCCGCGAGTCGTCCTTCGCCACGAAGTTCAGCCATTCGAGGTGCTTCGCGCCCGGGACCTGCCCGACGCGCTTGTTGCCGCGGTCGTTCGTGCCCTCCCATTCGCCGTCGGTGCGGGTATCGAGCACCTGGCAGGAGGGCTGGCCGTACACCTGCTTCAGGTACTCGGCGTCGGCGATGAGCTCGGGGCGCGGGTTCGCCCTGAAGGTGGCGGGCTGCGGCTTCGTGGCGTGGAAGGTGATCGGGCGGCCTTCGGTGAGCCAGCGATGCCAGCCGCCGTTCAGGACCTTCGCGTTGTCGTGACCGTAGTACTTGAGCACCCACCAGAGCCGCGACGCGACGAGCGCGTTGTTGTCGTCGTAGGTGACGACGAGGCTGTCGTTCGAGACCCCCAGGCCGCCCATCAGCTCTTCGAACTCGGCGGGCGGCATGATGAAGGTGCCGTGGTCCATGCCCGGCTGCGTGGGCTTTTCTTTGATGTAGTAGTGCGTGGGAAGCTGGAGCGCGCCGGGGATGTGCGCGCGGCGATATGCCTCCAGCGTGGCGCAGTCGATCAGGCGGAGGTTCGGGTCGTCGAGGCGCCCGGCGAGCCAGTCGGGCTCGGCGAGGAGTTCGGGGTGCGCGTAGTCCATGGCCGTCTCCGTCGGGACGAGGGTGCCGAAACGGTACACCATCGGGGCTGGTTCGCGAACCGCCGCTAGAGGTGCTCTTCGAAGTAGCCGAGCACGCGGCGTTCCTGGTATTCGAGGCCGGCCGCGTCGCGCGGCATGTGGCGCTCCTCGGGGAAGATGAGAAGGTCGTAGGACTTCTGGGCACGGGCAAGCGCGACGATGAGCCGCGCCGTGTGCCGGAAGTGGACATTCTCGTCGGCCATGCCGTGGACGAGCATCAGCTTGCCGCGGATGCCCTCGACGTGAGCCATCACGGAACTCTGTTCGTAGCCCTCGGGGTTCTTTTCGGGCGTGGACATGTAGCGCTCGGTGTAGGCGGTGTCGTAACCGTCCCAGTGTGTAACGGGCGCCCCGGCGACACCCACCGCGAACACCTCCGGGTAGCGGGCGAGAGCCATGAGGGTCGCGTAGCCGCCGTAGGACCAGCCGTAGATGCCGGCGCGGCCGAGGTCGAGGTAGTCCAGACGTTCGGCGAGCGCGCGAAGGGCGTGGACCTGGTCGTCGATCTCCACGAAGCCGGTGCGGAGGTGCAACGGAGCTTCGAAGGCGAGGCCGCGGTTCGCGCTGCCGCGGTTGTCGACCTTGAGGACGGCGAACCCATGCTGTGCCAGGTACTGCGCGCGAAGGTCGACCGTGAGGCTCCATTCGTTCGCGACGCGCTGGGCGTGGGGCCCGCCGTACACGGACACCACCACCGGGTAGCGGCGGCCGGGCTCGCGGTCGGCCGGCTCGTAGAGCGCGGCATGGAGCTCCGTCGTGCCGTCGGCGGCGGGCAGCGTGAGGAGCGCAGGCGGTGCGAGGCCGAGCGCATCGGCCGATGCATCCTCGTTCGCGAAGAGCACGGCTGGTTCGCCGCCATCGAGCGGGCGGAGCGTGATGCGCGGGCCGTGCGCCAGGCTGCTGTGGACATCGGCGAAGTAGCGGCCGTCGGGCGAGACCACGGCGTCGTGCCAGCCGGGTTCATCGGTGAGGCGCCGGATTTCGCCACCGTCGAGGGAGACCGCGTAGAGGTGACGCTCGGTCACGCCGTCGCGGGTTCCGGTGAAGTAGACGACGCGGCGGGCCTCGTCGGCGTGCACGACGCGCGTTACGAGCCAGTCGCCCGCGGTGAGCTGGCGGAGCGCGGTACCGTCCGCGGCGTAGAGATAGAGATGGCGGAAGCCGCTCCGTTCGGAGCTCCAGAGGAACTCGCCCGATTCGAGAAAGCGGGTGTCGTTGCTGAGGTTGAGCCATGGCTCGCTGTGCTCGTGCAGGAGGAGCCGCCGGATGCCGCCTTCGAATGCATAGAGCCAGAGGTCGCGCTGGTCGCGGGAGAGGACCTGGGCGGTGAGCACGCCGTCCGGCCGCCAGCCGACGCGGGCGATGTAGCTGTCGCCGTGGCCGAGGTCGAGCCACTCGGGCTCGCCGCCAACAACGGGAACGATGCCCAGCCGGAGCCGGGCGTTCGGCTGTCCCGCGAACGGGTAGCGGTGGTTCTCGATGTCCACCGCGCCCCTGCCCTGGTGGACGATGGGGTAGACCGGGATGTGGCGCTCGTCGGCCTGGATGAAGGCGATGCGCTCGCCGTCCGGGGACCACCAGTAGCCGCTGGCGCGGTCGAGCTCCTCCTGGGCGATGAACTCGGCGAGGCCGTTCGTGAGGCCGTCCTCGGCGCCGGTGGTCAGCTGGCGCGGCTGGCCGCCGGGCACATCCGCGACCCAGAGTTCGCCATCGCGAACGAAGGCCACGCGCGAGCCGTCGGGGCTGAGGCGAGGATCGATGGCGCCGTCGCAGCCCGGGAGCTCCGTCAGCTCGCCGCGATCGACGCTCGCCAGGAGGCGGCCCGCCGACGGCACGAGCAGCACCGGCCGGGGCGCAGACTTCGCCCACTGATAATCTGTGATGCCCAGCTCCCGCAGGCGCAGGCGCTCGCGGCGGAGCTCCTCCTCGCGCGAAATCGGGGCGTCGCCGGCCGCGGTGTCCCCCGCGAGCACCGTTCGGTCGCCCGTGGCAATGTCGTACAGCCAGAGGCTGCGGACGAGGCTTCCTTCGGCGCTGAAGAGGTAGGTGAGGCCAGTGCTGTCGGGCGTGAACCCGAGACAGCCCGCTACGACCGTGCCCGGCCGGGGAAACGCTGCGACCTGCGCGACGGTGAGCTGCTCGAACGGCCGCGTCACGAGGCGAGCGCCCCGGCGCGGATGGCCTCGATGTCCTCGATCGACTTCGGGATATCGGCGGTGAGCACCTCAGCGCCCTCTTCGGTGATGAGGACGTCGTCTTCGATGCGGATGCCGCCGAAGTCGAGAAGCTGGTCCACGCGGCCCCAGTCGACCCCCCCCGTGAATTGCTGGCGGCGGGCCGGGTCCTCGAGGAGCGCGCGGATGAAGTAGATGCCGGGCTCGATGGTGACGACGTAGCCCGGCGCGAGCGGGAGGTCGGCGCGAAGGTACTTCAGGCCGAAGCGGTCGCTCGGGTGGCGGCCGGCGAGGCACCCACCGGCGTCGTGCGTGGCAAGCCCGAGCATGTGCCCGAGCCCATGCGGGAAGAAGAGCGCGTGCGAGTCGCGTTCGACCAGGTCTGCGGGGTTCCCACGGAGCAGCCCGAGGTCCACCAGCCCTTCGGCCATCTGCTCGGCGGCTTCGAGGTGGAGTTCCCGGTACTCCTTGCCGGGGCGGGCATGCTCGATGGCCCGCTGCTGGACGGCGAGCACGAGCTGGTAGAGGTCCCGCTGGATGCCTTCGTAGCGCGGCCCGGCGGGGTAGGTCCGGGTGACGTCGCTGGCGTACCCCTCGACTTCGGCGCCGGCATCGACGAGGACGAGCTCGCCGGGGCCGAGCACCCGGTCCGTCGGCGCGAAGTGCAGGACCGCGCCATTCGGGCCGCTGCCGACGATGGAGCCGTAGGCCGTGCGCTCAGCCCCCGCGCGGAAGAACTCGGCTTCGATTTCAATTTGGAGCTGGCGTTCGGTGATGCCGGGGCGGGCGAAGCGCATCCCTGCGAGGTGGCCGGCG
>JBLNCO010000125.1:0-3293 GCA_050260715.1 Hyphomicrobiales bacterium
GCCTGGGGGCCATGCAGCGCGGGTTGCGGCCGGGCCTCGAAGCGCTCGCCGCCGTTGCCGGTATCCGCCCCGAGCACTTCTCCGCCGAGACGCTCGGATTCGCGCTCGGCCCGCGAATGAACGCCGCCGGCCGCCTGAAGCACGCGAACATCGCGCTCGACCTCATGCTCGCGCCCGACATGCGCACTGCCCGCCCCCTCGCCGAGCAGCTCGACCTCCTGAACCGCGAACGCCAGCAGCAGACGACCGACGCGTGCGCCATCGCCGAGGAGCTCTGCGGCCCGCTCGATGACCCGCTCGTGATGGTCGGCAGCGAGCATATCCACGCCGGGATCGTCGGGCTGGTCGCCGCGCGGCTCGCCGAACAGCGCCACCGCCCGGCGATCGTCTACGAGCGCGGGCCCGAATCGAGCCGCGCCAGCTGCCGCAGCATCCCCGAGTTCGACATCGTGGCGGCCATCCGCCGCGAAAAGCACCTGCTCGTCCGCCACGGCGGCCACCGCGCGGCGGCCGGCTTCACGGTTCGCAACGAAAACGTCGACCTGCTCCGCGAACGGCTGGTGAACACGGCCGCCGAGCTCCTCGCCGAAGAGGCACTCCGGCCTCTCATCGAAATCGACGCCGAAACCCGCCTGCGGGACATCACCGGCCTCGACGTGAAGGGCCTGCTCCGCTTCGAACCGTGCGGCCACGGCAACCGCCGGCCCGTGCTCCTCAGCCGCAACGTCCAGCTGCGCGACCACAAGATCGTCGGGAGCGACGAAGCGCACCTGAAGCTGACCGTGAAGGACGGCCCGCTCACCTGGCAGGGCATCGCGTTCCGCAAGGCCGACGCCGACCTCGCCCCGGAAGTCGATATCGTCTACTCGCTTGCGAAGTCGTCCTACGCGGGCAGCGAACGCGTCGAGCTGGAAGTGCTCGATATCGCACCCGCAGGGACGCGTCCCGTCGGGTAACCGTCTCCCGTTGCCGTGCGCCCGGTACCGGGCGTCAGGGCGGCCCGCCGCACCGGGCACGCCCGGAACGGCTGCGGCTAGATCAGCCCGAACGCCTGCATCGCCTCGGCCACGCGGATGAAGCCCGCGATGTTCGCCCCGACCACGTAGTTGCCGGGCGCGCCGTACTCTTCCGCAGTTTCGTAGCAGGTGCGGTGGATGTCCCGCATGATCTGGGCGAGCCGGGCCTCGGTGTGCTCGAAGCTCCACGAGTCGCGGCTGGCGTTCTGCTGCATCTCCAGTGCCGAGGTTGCGACACCGCCCGCGTTCGCGGCCTTCCCGAGCCCGAACGCGATGCCCGCCTCCTGGAAGATGCGCACCCCGTCGGGCGTGGTGGGCATGTTCGCGCCCTCCGCCACCGCGATGCAGCCGTTCTTCGCGAGCAGCGCCGCGTCGTGGCCGTTCAGCTCGTTCTGGGTCGCGCTCGGCATGGCGATCTGGCAGGGCACCTCCCAGATGTTCCCGCCCGCCACGAACCGCGCCGACGGCCGCCGTTCGGCGTACTTGCAAATGCGCGACCGCTCGACCTCTTTGAGCTGCTTCACCAGCTCGCATTCGATGCCGCTTTCGTCGTAGACGTACCCGTCGGAGTCGGAGCAGGCGACCACCTTCGCGCCGAGCTGCTGCAGCTTCTCGATGGTGTAGATCGCCACGTTCCCCGAGCCCGAGACGACCGCCGTCTTCCCTTCGAGCGATTCGCCGCGCACCTTCAGCATCTCGTCCATGAAGTACACCGCACCGTAGCCGGTGGCCTCCTTGCGCACGAGCGATCCGCCCCACGTGAGCCCCTTGCCGGTGAGCACGCCCGACTCGTAGTTGTTCGTGATGCGCTTGAACTGGCCGAACAGGTAGCCGATTTCCCGCGTGCCCACGCCGATGTCGCCCGCCGGCACGTCGCGGTACTCCCCGAGGTGGCGGTACAGCTCGAGCATGAAGCTCTGGCAGAACCGCATGATCTCGTCGTCCGACTTGCCCTTGGGGTCGAAGTCGGCGCCGCCCTTCGCACCGCCGATCGGCATGCCCGTCAGCGCGTTTTTGAAGATCTGTTCGAAGCCAAGGAACTTGATGATCCCGAGGTAGACCGAGGGGTGGAACCGGAGCCCGCCTTTGTAGGGCCCGAGCGCGCTGTTGAACTGCACGCGGAAGCCGCGGTTCACCTGTACTTCGCCGGAGTCGTCCTGCCAGGCCACGCGGAAAATCACCTGGCGCTCCGGCTCGCAGATGCGCTCGATGATCTTGCGCTCCGCGAGTTCGGGGCGCTTGGCGAGTACCGGCCCCAGCGACTCGAGCACCTCGCGGGTTGCCTGGTGGAATTCGACCTCGCCAGGGTTGCGGCGCACCACCTCCTGGTAGATCTGCTCGAGATGCTCATCCATGACCATGGCCACCTCTCCCCCTCCAGCGCCGCCGGGGCGCCCGGTAAATCAATTGGCCCCGCGGGCTCGCGGCGCCGGGACGCCGCTTGGGCGGTCTCCGGGGCGCGGTCGCAGGGCCGACCTTTGTGAAGATTGTCACGATATCCAACCGTTCGTCAAACCCGAACGAAGAACGATCGCTCTCGGCCGCGTCCGCCCGCCCGCTTCTTCACGTTCGCGCGCGAGAGCTTACGGCCTCCGGTCCCGGCCGTTCCCGCCTTCGTCTGCCTGGCGCAGCGCGTACAGCGTTCGGCCCTTCGCGCAGAGTGTCCCGTCCTCGTCGAGGATCGAGACCTCTGTCATCGCCAGCGATCGGCCTTTCTTGATGACCGTCGCTTCGGCGTAGATGCGCTTGCCGTGTGCCGGCCGCAGGTAGGTGATGTTCAGGTCGGCGGTGCCGGCCGGGCGATCGCCCGGCCGGGTCACCTTGAACAACGCCTCCAGCATCGCGATGTCGACCATCGTCGCCAGCAGCCCGCCGTGCACGCTCCCGCCGATGCCCGTTAGCGTCAGCGGGCTCGTCGCGAGGCAGATGCGCGCGAAGCCCGGCCGCAGCTCCTCGAGCGTGAGCGCCAACGTCCGATGCAGCGGGAACTCGTCGAATTCCCGCTTATCGCGCTCGAAATCGACCGGGTCGGCGTAGACCGGCGGCTCCGCGTCTACCACGCGGCCCCCGAAGGCTTCGCGCTCCCGGCTGGCGCGCTTGCGTAGTCCTGGAACGGGCCGTCGCGCCAGTCGAGCGCCGCCTTCAGCCCCTTCTCGCGCGCGATCCGCCCGAACTCGGCGCCGCCCGGGCGCACGCGGCCGAGCTCCTGAATGTCGCCGCCGACTGCTAGCGAGGTCCGGATGCCCATGATTTCGTAGACGCGGTTCACCTGCCGCT
>JBLNCO010000126.1:0-5026 GCA_050260715.1 Hyphomicrobiales bacterium
ATGCCCGGCCTCCCCTCTCGTCTTTATGTTGATTTTCATGGTATGGCTCCGGCACTTTCGGAACCGTCGCAGGGCGGAAGCGGGCAGGGCGCCCGCATCTCGCCGCCGTTACACGGCGGAGTTGCGGCGCAGGACGCGCGGGCTATCCTGCGAACGTGGCAACGATTGCGGTCATTGGTTCCGGCGCCGTCGGGTGTTACTACGGCGCGCTGTTGGCGAAGGCCGGGCACGACGTGCGCTTCCTCATGCGCCGCGACCTCGCGGCCGTGCGCGAACGCGGGCTCTACGCGACCAGCCCCGGCGGCGACATCCATTTGCCGCAGGTGTCGGCGTTCGCCTCGCCCGAGGACATCGGCCCGGCCGAGTGGGTGATCTGTTCGCTGAAAACGACCGCCCTGGACGAAGCGGCGGGGCTCATCGCGCCGTGCGCCGGCCCGGACACGCGGATCGTCGCGCTGATGAACGGCCTCGGGGTCGAAGAGCGGCTCGCGGAACGGTTCGGGCGCGAGCGGCTGTTCGGCGCGATGGCTTTCGTGTGCATCAACCGCGGCGAGCCGGGCGTCGTGCACCACCTGAAGTACGGCCGCGTGACGGTCGGCCACCTTGGCGGCGATCCCGCCGAGACCGCGGCGCTACACGAGCTCTTCGCGGGAGCCGGGATCGACGCCGTGAGCGCACCGAACCTCCGCTACGCCCGCTGGGAGAAGCTCTGCTGGAACGTTCCGTTCAACGGCCTCAGCGTGGCCGGCGGCGGCATCGGGACCGAGCTCATCGTCCGGGACGAAGCACTCCGGCGGACCGCCGAGCGGGCGATGCGCGAAGTCGTGGACGTGGCGAACGCGGACCTTCGGGAGCTGCGCAGCGATGCCCTGCTCGACCCGGACGAGGTTGTGCCGCGGCTGTTCGCCCTGACGGACACCATGGGCGACTACGCGACAAGCATGGCGCTCGACTACGTGGCCGGGCGGCCGCTCGAGGTCGAGGCGATCCACGGGGCGGCTGCGCGGCGGGCAGCCGAACTGGGCGTCGCCGCGCCGGCCATCGACGCCCTCTACGCGCTGGTGAGGCTGGCGGACCGCAGGCGGCGCGGCCTGGTGCCTGTGCTCCCGGCGGAGTAGGGCTGCAACGACATCGCGAGCCCGCTCGTGCGCCGGTATCTCCGACGCAAGCAACCGCCGCCTACGCTGCCCGCCAGGAGGCAGCCAATGGACTCTCGCGCAAAGGGACACACGCCGCACTTCACCATCGCCATCGGCGACGAGGTGCGTGGCCCCGACGGGAAGCTCGGGGAGGTCGAGAAGCTGATCGTCGATGCGGAGGCCGACCGCATCAGCGAAGTGGTGGTGAAGCACGGGTTCCTCTGGGGCAACGAGCGGGTGATCCCCCTGGAAGCGATCCAGCGCTCGGACGGCTCAGTGCTGTACACGGACATCGACCAGAAGCAGTTCAAGGAGTGCGCCGGCTTCGACCCGGGCCGCTACCGCGAACCGGACCCGGACTATTCGGGCCCGCCAGCGTTCGATGCCGATGCGCAGGACAACTTCCCCTACCGCGTTGCCGTCACGCAGGGCTCGCTGCTCTACCTCAACGCCGGGAAGACGTTCGGCTACCCCGGCGGCGAGGTCTCCGAGGGTGTCAGCCGGCTGCAAACGCTGCCGGTCATCCAGGAAGGGGACGCTGTCCTGAGCTCGGATTATGAGAAGGTGGGCGAAGTCTCCGAATTCGAAGGCAACGCCGACGGCTTCCCGACTCGGCTGGTCGTGAAGCAGGGCTTCCTCTTCAAGCGGGAGGCGGAGATCCCGGCGGAGTGGATCGCCGAGCTTTCGGACAAGGGCGTCGTCCTCAATGTCTCCCGAGATGAGGTCAGGGAGCGAACGGCGCTGTAGCAGCGCCCGCCGGGGTGACACGCCCTCACCGGATCTTTCGCGGCCGATCGCGGGCTGCGCGGCTGGCGCGGTACCCTGCGCAGCATGGACCCTCAGGTTGGCGAACCAGCGCGCGGCCCGTCGCTCGGCGAACGCATTCGTTACATCGGGCGCGACCAGGCGACCGGCCGCCCAACCATCGTGGACGACCACTTCATCGCCGAGGTTGAACGGGCCGTCGAACGGTATGGGCAGGACGAGACCGAGCCCATCCCACCGCCGCCCGTCACGGGCCGCGACCTCGCGCGCCTGAAGGTCCCGGCGATCGGCGTCGACGCGCCGATCGAACGCCTGGGCCTCGACCGCTTCGGCCGCCTCGATGTCCCGCAGGACGACACGACGGTCGGCTGGAACCCGGGGTACACGTCGCTTCCCGGCGAGGGGCGCTCGACATTCCTCGCGGCGCACTACACGTTCGCGGGCCGGCCCGGCGTCTTCAACCGCCTCTCCACGCTCAGGCGCGGCGACCTGGCGATGGTGGTCGATAGCGAGGGAGGCGCGTTCGTCTACCGGGTGACGTCGGTCATCGACTGCGCGCTCGGCGCGATCGACATGGGCGCGCTGCTCCAGGGCCGCGAAGGCGTGGAGAGCCTGACGCTCATGACCTGCAGCGGCCCGCCGGACGAGGGGGAATACCCGCTGCGCACGGTAGTCCTCGCGGAACGCGCGGAAGATTAGGCCGCCGCAGGCAGATCCGCACAGGGGACGGCGGACGAACAACAGATCAGGATGTGGCATTCCCCGTTCGACGGCCTGACCTGGATCGAGGCGCTGTTCACCCTCGCCGCGCTGATCGCGACGGGCGGCGTCCTCGAGGCGGTCTACCAGCTCGTCGCCGGGTATTAAGACTGCGCCGCGCCCTTTGCAGCTTCCCGGAGCGCCCGCAGTTCGCGCCGCATCTCGCGGTCCTGCTGGAACCGTTCGGTGATGTCGCGAGCGTGTGCGGTCGCGCCGATAACGGCGCCGGATGCGTCTTTCAGGATGCCGAAGCTCAGTTCGACGTAGATGTCCCGGCCATCGGCCGTGAACGATTTCGTGGGCAGCGCCTGCCCCTTGTATTTCGTTTCGCCGGCTTCGAGCGCCCGGTCGAAGCCTCGCCAGTGCGCCTCACGCAGCGACTCGGGAATGAGGATGTCCAGCGACTGGCCGATCGCCTTCTCGGCGGGGTGACCGAAGACCCTTTCGGCGCTGGCGTTCCAGATGCGGATGATGCCGTTGCGGTCGGCGAAGATGATGGCGTCGGGCGCCTGTTCGACGAGCAGCCGCTCGATCTCGGCGGGCGATTCATTGCTCATGCGGACCTCCTGTGGCCGGCGGGCCGTGTGCCTTCCGACTATACGGGGTTGCGCTCGGCGAGACCGGTAGCGCGATTCGGCCGATACTTTCGGCTATGAGACTCGCCCGCCCGTACCACCGATCCCCGAGGCCCGGCCGCTGATGGATGGCTGGCGGATCGTCCATGTGCTGGCGTTGATCTGGCTCGGGGCGGGGCTCGGCGCGACCTACCCGCTCATCCTCCGGGCGTGGGCTTCGAAGGACCTGCAGTACCAGATGTACTGCCTCGTCGAGGCGGCGAACAACGAAACGCGTGTCCTTCTGCCGGGGGCGATGGCGAGCGGGATCACCGGGTTTTTCTGGGCCGTCGCCGAAGGCTACAACTTCGTGAAGGACGGCTGGCTCGCGGCGCTCACGCTGCTGTTCATCTTCTTCTACTTCGTGTGCCTGCCGCTGTTGGGGTTCGGGTTGCGCCGGGCGCGCCTGGCGTCGCTCGTGGCAACGAAGCGCGGCGAAGAAACCGAGGAGCTCCGCGAGATCCTGAACGACCGCGTGCCGATCGTCTTCGGGACGCTGCTCGTGCTGAGCGTGCCGCTGCTCGCGTGGCTGGCGATATTCAAGCCGTTCTAGGTGCTTTCCCACGGGTGCGATCGGTGGCGGCGCCGGTGTTAGACTCGCGGCGAGACTCCGTGGGGAGGCAGGAGTGCCCGGGCCGAACCCCTACGTCCATGGAATCAGCGTCACCGATGCCGCCGCCATGGCTGCGGCACTCCAGGTGATCGGGTTCGCTCCCGCGGGCGGCGCCGAATGGAGCGGCGGACCCGCCATCGCCATCGAGAACGCGTCGACCGGCCAGCGCATCGAGCTCTTCGAGATCCCGGCTGGCCAGGCCGTCCCGCGGCCCGACAGCAAGCCTCTGGAAGGCGAGACGACCATCGGCGTCCCGGTCGCCGACCCCGAGGCGGCCGTGGAGGCGATGCGCGCCGCGAGCCCCGGCCTCGACATCAGCGAAGCCACCGACGCCGGCAAGGAGAACGGGCTCATCGTTACCGTCGGCGGGCAGCGGTTTATCCTCACGCGCCGCAAGGAACCGTTCACGGTCGTCCACTATTCGCTCGAGGGCTGGGAGCGGGCCCTGCGGTTCTACGAGCAGGCGCTCGGCATGTGCTTCTTCCCGCTGCCCAACCGCGACGGCGCGGTCCGGACGCGCATCGAGAACGCGACCGGCCGCGTGGACCTCGAAGGGAGCCCGGCCACGAAGGTCCCCGACCCGGCAGTCGCGGGCAGGTATCCCGGTGCGAACCGGTTCCGGGTGGTGTACCCGAAGCTCTCCGATGCCGAGATGGGCATCCCGGCGACGGGCCTCGGTGAGTGGGTCGCGCAGCCGGAGAATGGCGCCGCCGAGGTCGCCGGACCGGCCGGCGAGCGGATCCAGTTGTTCGATAGCCGCGCGGGCGGCAACGGGTAGCGCATGGACGAACCGGTGCAGGCGGAAACGGTCGAGGAGACATGGGATCCCGAAGAGTGGGACGAGGAGCGGAACGCCGAAGCCGTCGCCGTCGCGGCCACTGCCGACGCCGGGGACACGGAGCCGGAAGGCGATGAGGAGCCGGAGCGCACGCTCGACGACCCGCCGGGGCCGGTCGGGCGGATGCGAGGCATCATCTTCGTCACCCTGACGCTCGCCGGGACGCTGCTCGCGGGCAGTGCCGGCGCGTACTTCATCGGCGAAGAGCACGACAACGCCGACGCCGGTGGCACGGTCGAAGCGGTCGCGACGGCAACCGCGACCCCAACCGCCACCGCGGTTCCGCCGACCAGCACCG
>JBLNCO010000127.1:0-6292 GCA_050260715.1 Hyphomicrobiales bacterium
CGCCGCACGGTGCCGGAGCTCCCAGAACGTATCCGCCACGTCGGGAATGCGGTCCACGAGGGCGTCGTCCAGCCGCCGGATAAGGTCCTCGATTTCGCTGGTGGTCATGTTCCGGCGCACCTGCAGTTCGCCATTCACGAGGATGCTGTTCGGGCCGACGAGCATGGTCAGCAGGCGCACCGTGTCCTCGATCTCGTCGAAGCTCGCGATGGTCTCGAGGATTTCTTCGCGGGTTTCGGGTGTGACCGACTTGCCGAGGAGCAGCTCGCGCGACTGCGCACCGAGCATCACCGCGACGAACGCCAGCAGGATCCCGATGGCGATCGAGGCGGCGCCGTCCCAGGCTTCCGTGTGGAACAGCTCCGACAACGTGAGGCCGATGGCGGCGAGCAGAAGGCCGGCGAGCGCGGCGCTATCTTCGTAGACGACCGTCTTCACGGTCAGGTCGGGCGAACGGCGGATGTACTTCCACGACGACCAGCCGATCCGCGCTGCGGCCCGGCGTACCTGGCGGACGGCGATGACGAAGGACGTGCCTTCGAACAGGATCGAGATCGCGAGCACTCCGTAGGCAATGAGCAGCTCGAACTGCGAGCGGTGGTGGTTCACCTCCTGGACAAGCGTCCGGATGCCTTCGAACAGGGAGAACACGGCGCCCGCAACGAAGATGAACACCGCCGCGAGGAACGACCAGAAGAACGCGTCCTTGCCGTAGCCGTGGGGGTGACGCTCATCGGGCTCGTTGGTGGAGAGATTGATCCCGATCAGGAGGAAGACCTGGTTCACCGTATCGGCGACGCTGTGGCCCGCCTCGGCGAGAAGCGCGGCACTGCCGGTGAGGATCCCGGCGACGAGCTTGCCGGCGGCGATGCCGAAGTTCGCGGCCATCGCGGCAAGAACGGTGCTTTTGCTTTCGTGGGCCACAAACCCTCCAATCGCAGCCTACCGCCGCGGCCGGGAAGCGCGCATCTCGCCGCGACGGGGCGTATGGCGGCGCGGTAGAATCCGGCGGCCCCAACCAGGGGCGGGTGAGTGGCAATGGCAGGACGGCTGGGCAGGCTGCACGGCAAGGTCGCGGTGATCACCGGCGCCGCGAGCGGTATCGGGCGGGCGACGGCGCTGCGCTTCGCGCAGGAGGGCGCGGATATTGTCGTCGCCGACCTCGACGACACGCGCGGTGCGGAGACGGTTTCGGCGGTGAAGGCGCTCGGCCGCAAGGCGACCTTCGTGCGCACCGACACCAGCCGCAACGAGGACTGCGAGCGGCTGGCGCAACAGACGGTCGCCGATTTCGGGCAGCTCGACGTGCTGGTCGCGGCGGCGGGGATCTCGCACGCGCTCTACGTGAGCGGCAAGGAGACGGCGTCCCAGGTGCGCGGAAGCCGGGATGCCGCGCTGCTGATCAACAAGCCGATCGAGTACTGGGACAAGGTGCTGAGCGTGAACCTCACCGGGGTCATGCTCACGAACCGCGCCGTGGCACGGGCGATGATCGAGGCGGGGAACGGCGGCTCGATCGTGAACATCGCCTCGGGCGCCGCGAAGATCCCGCTTCCCGGGGCGGCCGACTACTGCGTCTCGAAGGCGGGCGTGTGGATGCTCACGAAAGTGCTCGCGCTCGAGCTGGCGAACCAGAAGATCCGCGTGAACGCGATCGGGCCGGGGTTCATCGAGACGCCGATGACCGCCAGCATGCGCGCCGACGAAGCACGCGTGCGGGCGCTCGTGGCGCAGACGCCGCTCGGGCGGCTCGGCCAGCCGGAGGACATCGCGAACACTGCGCTCTTCCTCGCGAGCGACGAGGCGAGCTTCTTCACCGGCGAGATCATCTTCCCCGACGGCGGGCTGTTCACCGGGTGACAGCCGGGGGCTGAGAGCCGAAAGCGGGGCGTCCCGGTACCATGCGCCCATGGAACCGGCCGAGGCGCTCAGGCGAATCGCGTTTCTGCTCGAACGGAACGGGGAGCCGACCTACCGCGTGCGCGCGTTTCGGCGGGCGGCGAACGTCGTAGCGGAGCTCGACCCGGCGCGGGTCGTGCAGCTCGCCGAGGCCGGACGGCTTCGTTCGTTGCCGAACATCGGCGAGGCTACCGAGCGGGTCATCGTCGAGGCGCTCGCGGGACAAGTGCCTTCGTACCTGGCGAACCTTGAGGAAGGGACGGGACCGGCAATCCCGGAGGGCGGGCCCCTGCGCGCGGCGCTGCTCGGCGACTGTCATACCCACTCGGACTGGTCCGACGGTGGCAGCCCGATCGAGGAGATGGCCCGGGCGGCGATCGACCTCGGGCACGAGTACATGGTGCTCACGGACCACTCACCGAGCCTGAAGGTGGCGAACGGCCTCAGCCCCGAGCGCCTGCGCGAACAGCTGCGCCTCGTGGCGGAATTGAACGAACGCCTCGCGCCGTTTCGCATCCTCACTGGCATCGAATGCGACATCCTTCTCGACGGTTCGCTCGACCAGGAAGAGGAGTTGCTCGCCCAGGTTGACATCGTGGTTGGCAGCGTGCACAGCAAGCTGCGGATGCCCTCGGAGGAGATGACGCCGCGGCTGGTGGCGGCCATCGCCAACCCGCACCTCGACATCCTCGGGCACTGCACGGGACGGATAGTCGTGGGGCGCGGGCGTCCGCCCTCGGAGTTCGACGCCGAGATGGTGTTCGCGGCCTGTGCGCAGTTCGGCAAGGCGGTCGAGATCAACTCGCGGCCCGAGCGGCTGGATCCCCCGCGCGACCTGCTGCGGCTGGCGCTCGAGTTCGGCTGCGTGTTCGCGGTCGATAGCGACGCGCACGCACCGGGCCAGCTGGCGTGGCAGCCGTACGGCACGCGCCGCGCCGAACAGTGCGGCGTGCCGGCGGAGCTCATCGTCAACACGCTTCCCGCCGAGGGGCTGCTGGAGTGGGCCGCGAGCCACAGCTAGCCGGTAATTGGAGCGCTGAGCCGTTCGCTTCCGCGGAATTGCCTGCTGCTCGCACGGGATTTCCCGAATAGGCCGCTGGTCAAGACGGCCGAAACCATTGACAACACAAATGGCAAATCACGGCATTTCGTCGCAGCGGCAGCGGGGGCTGCTCCTCGACCTCGCGCTCGCGGGGGCACGGGGGATGAGCGTGCGCGGGCTCTACGAGCGGCTTACCCGGCTCGTCGGCGAGCTCTGCCCGGGCACACGCGTCGCGATGCTCGTGCCCGAACCCGCAACCCGAACCTACGCAGTCCTTTCGGACCAGCCGCTCCCGTTGCCAGGAGATCTGCCGCCGTTGTCGCTCAGGAGCGAGGCGTCCGCGGTGCTGGCCGCCGTCGCCGAACGGATGGGCTTCGATGACTCCGCGCCAGCCCGGCTCGTCCCAATCCCGGGCGAGGCGCAGCCGAGCTACCTGGTAGCCCAGGGCGCGGCGGGCGCAGAGGCCGACGGCCTCTGCAAGGCGGTGACCGAGATCTTCGCGGCAGCACTTGCGCGCGAGGCGGCAGCGATTGCGGCCGAGCGGAGCGCGCGCCGGGCCGCGGCGCTGCACGACCTCGCGCTCCTTCTGCACCAGGGGAAGCAGGTCGAGTCGCTGTTCGACCGGCTGCTCGCGGTGCTCGATGGCGCGCTGCAGTGCGATTTCGCCGGCCTGCTGCGGCCCGGCGCCAGTCCCGGCGTGTTCGACTCCATCGCGAGCTCGGACATCCCGGAGCTCAACCGCACCAGCTGGACGCCCGAGATCGCACAGGTCGACCGCGTGATCGCCGCCGGCGAGCCGGTGACCCAGTGGCGGCCCGACCGCATCGGCGGGGCCGCACCGGCGGCGATGGCGGCGGCGGGCATCAAGATGGTCGCGACCGCCCTGCTGCGCAGCGAGGGCGAGGTCATCGGCCTGTTCAGCGTGGGCCGCCGCTCCGGCGCCCGCTTCGCGGACGAGGAGTGCCAGTTCATCGAACAGGTGGCGGCGTTGCTATCGCAGGCGGTGGCCGGGAGCAAGCGCGTGGAGGCGGCGACCGCGGCCGCGGCGCGGGCGCACACGCTCGCGGAGCTCGCGTTGCTGCTCAACGCCAATGAGCCGCTCGAACGGCTCTTCGAACGCCTGCCCGACGGCATGCGGCGCGGCATCGAGTTCGACTACGTGGGGCTGGCGTTGCCCAGCTCGACGCCCGAGATGTTCCAGGTCGTCCAGTCGGGGTTGGGGCGCGCGCCGTCGGTCGTGCTCGAACGGGCGCGCACCGGTTGGGACACCCTGCTCGCCAAGGGCCGGGACGTCGCCCAGCTTGCGCTGGCGGATGAGGAGGGCGGGCTCATCCCCAGCTTCCTGCGGGCCGGCATGCGCCGCAGCCTCGTCGCCATCCTTCGGTACCGCGGCGAACCGCTCGGGCTCCTGCACCTTTCGCGCGCGAAGCCGGAGCCCTTCAGCGACGACGAAGTCGCCTTCCTGAACGTGCTTTGCACCCTTTTCGCGCAGGCGCTGGCGAACCAGCAGCGCGTGCAGCAGGCCGAGACCGAAGCCCATCGGCAGCGGCTCCTCAACCAACTCTCGCTCCTCGTAAACCAGGGCGAACCGACGGGTACGGTCTTCGGGCGCGTCAAGACGCTCATCCAGGAGGCAGTCGACGTCGACTTCGTGGGCCTTGTGGTGACTCGCCCCGAAGACGACATGGCCGAGCTCATCAGCGCCGACCGCGTGGCGCCCGAAGGCCCGCGCCGGCTGGTGCCACTGGACGCTTCCGGGATCCCGCAGGTCGTCGCCACCGGAGAACGCGTGCTCCAGTTCGAGCCGAAGGAGATCGACCTGCCGATCTGCCAGCAGCTCGCCGGACGAGGCATCGCGCACGCGGCCTCGGTCGTGCTCCGGGATGGCACGGTGCCCATCGGCATGCTCACCTTCGGGCGGCGGCGCAAGTCGCCGTTCCAGGGCGAAGACACGGCACTGATGGACCTTGTCGCCACGCTGCTCGGGCAGGCTGTCGCGACCCAGTTGCGGATGCGGCGGACGAAGATCGAGGCGGAGGACCAGGCGCTCATCGGCGCGATCGGTGCGGCCGCCGCAACGGAGACCGACCCCGGCCGGCTCGTGCAGCTGCTCAACGAGGAGCTTCGCAAGCGCCTGCCCGAGGCGATCGTGGGCTTCGGGTTCCTCGAAGGCGACTCCGTCGTCTACCCGATGCCGAACTGGCAGATGTACCGCCAGCCTGTCGGGCCCGCGACCCGCCGCGCCGAAGCCGAAGGGCAGGTCGTAGGCCGCTGGTCGGATGGTCTCGTGCTGCCCGAAAGCCCGATGTACGGGGTCGGGCTGCAGGTGGCCGCGCTGACCGTCGCGCGGCTCAGCGGGTCGACCGTGGGCTTCCTGTTGGTCGCGACGAAGGCGCCGGGCTACCGCTTCAGTGAGCGCGAACTGCGGCTCTTCCGGCTGCTCGCGCAACTCGTGGGGCCGGCCGTGCAGAACCTCCGCGCCGCGGCGCAGATCGCCCGCGAACGGGCGCTCTACGACCTCGCGCTGCAGTCGCTGTCGGAGGCGGTGGTGCTCGTGGACCACGACCTGCGCGCGGTGTTCGCGAACGCCGGCGGCGAGGCGCTGGTCGAGGCTGTGCGCAGCAACCGCGACGATAAGCCGGGCGCACTGCCGGACATCGAGGCCTACGCGCGGCGCGTTTTCCGCGAGGCGCTCCAGTTCGGCGTACGGCATCGCGGGCTTACGCAGCTCGAAGTGCGCGGCGAGCTCGTGTGGCTGGAGTTCGAAGCGATCCCGCTCGAACATCCCGCCTTCCGGCTGTTGGTGGTGGCGAGCGATGTCTCCGCGAAGGTTCGCCGCGAGGCCGAGGAGCGGCGCCACCGCGAAGAGCTGGACGAAGCTTCGCGCCGCACCGAGGCCGACCGGGCGCTGCGCAACCTCATCCTCGATTCCCTGAGCGAGGCGGTCATCCTCGTCGAGGAGGAGGGGCTGCGCGTGGCCTACGCCAACCCCCATGGCCGCGAGCTGGTGGAGCGCATCGAGAACGGCCGCAGCCTGGACCACCTGCAGGAGCTCCTCGACTTCCTCCCCGAGGAGGCCCGCGAGCATTTTCGCGCGGCGTTCGAAGCAGGGCGGCCGGCAGCGTTCCGGGGGTCGCTCGACTTCAACGGCGAAGTGCGCTGGTACGACGTCGAACTGATCCCGGTGCGGCTCGAACAGCCCCAGCTCCTGATCGTGGCCGCCGACGTAACTTCGGCGGTGCAGCGCGAGGCGGAGTTGCAGCAGCACCGCGAGCGCATGGAGCAGGCGGCGCGGCTCGCGGCGCTCGGGGAGCTCATCAGCGGGGTCGCCCACGAACTGAACAACCCGCT
>JBLNCO010000128.1:0-16428 GCA_050260715.1 Hyphomicrobiales bacterium
GAATGCGGGCATGCAGGGACTCGCTGGCCCTCCTCGTGCCGTGGACGTGGAACGCTGGCTGCGGACCCAACCGGGCTACGAGGCCGCGCGTATCGACGACCTGCGGCCGGTCGATGGCGGCGCTTCGAACATCACGTGCCGGCTGGAACTGCGGGACGCCCCGGTCGCGAACGCGGCGCTGCGAATCCAGCGCGGGCGGGGCATCTTCGAACCGTACGATGTGCTGCGCGAAGGGGAGGTGCTGCGGCGGCTGGCGGCATCGCCGGTGCCGGTGCCACGCGTGCTCCTGGACGAACGGGACCCGGTGGCGCTCGGCGCGCCGTTCCTGCTGCTCGAATGGATCGACGCGCCGCATATGGGCGAAGCGGGCCCCCACGCCGATTTCGGCGCCTACGTGCAGATGGTGGCCGCCATCCACGCGCTCGACTGGCGGGCGCTCGGGCTCGATGTGCTCGGCGTGCCGGCGACCCCACGCGAGGCCGTGGCCGGCGAGCTCGATCTGGTCGCCGCCCGGATGCCCACCTTCGGCTGCGATGACGACCCGGCGCTCGTGGCCGCGCTCGGCACGCTGCGGGCGGCTGTCCCGGACGACGGCGAGCTGCGCTTCTGCCAGGGCGATATCAACGTCTTCAACTACCTGTTCCGTGAGGGAAAGGTGGTGGGCGTGGTCGACTGGGAGCAGGCCCGCATCGGCGACGCGCGGTCGGACATCGGGCAGCTGGTGACACTCGCGCACCTGAAGGGCGCGCCCTTCGGGCCGGCCGAGGCGCAGCCGTTCGCGCAGGCGTACGCCGCGGTCAGCGGCCGGCCGCTGGCGAACCTCGGCTACTTCCGGGCGCTGTGGGCGTTCGAATTGGCGGTCATCTACCACGGCTGGGTCGCGTTTAACGGTAGCGAGCCGTGGTTCACGCGCGACGAGGTCTACGGGCTGCTCCAGGCGTCGTTGGCGGACCTTTGATGGACTGGCGCGAGCGATTCGCCGCCTATGCGCGGGCGAAGCTGCCCGCGGCGGAGGACGTGCGCATCGGGCGGCTGACGGGCATGCCTGCGGGCGCCAGCAACGCCACGGTCGGCATCGACCTGGAGGTGACCTGCGACGGGCACACCTTCGGGCTGCCGCTGGTGCTCCGTTCCGAGCGGCCGGACGGGCTGCTCGCGCCCTACGACATCGGGCGGCAGTACCGCATCCAGCGGGCGCTGCAGCGAACGGCGGTGCCGGTTCCGCCGACCCCCTGGTACGAACCCTCGAGCGAGGTACTCGGCACGCCGTTCTTCGTGATGGTGCGGCTGCAGGCCGAGACGCTGCCGCTGTTCTGGTATAGCGCGCACTCGGCCCGGCTCGATGCGGCCGCGGCGATGCTCGCGACGATCCATGGGGTCGAGTGGGAGGCGGCGGGGCTTGGGTTCCTGCTGCCTGCGGGCGCATCGACCCCGCTCGAAGCGGAGCTGGCGCAGTGGCGGGTTCGGGCCGACCACCTCGAAGTGGCCGGGAACCCGATGTTGCTGGCGCTCGGGCACTGGCTGGCGCGGAACGAGCCCGCCGACGCGCGCCTCGCGTTCGTGCACGGCGACCCGAACCCGGGCAACTCGCTCTTCCGCGGCGACGAAGTCGTCGCCGTGGTCGACTGGGAACTTGCGGCGCTCGGCGACCCGCGCTCGGACCTCGGGTTCTACGCCGCGCTCACGGCGGTGTTCGGCGGGATGCCGGGACCCGGCGGCCGCTCGGTGCTCAGCGACGCCTATGAGCGTGTCACCGGCGTGCCGCTGGCGAACCTGGAGTACTACGAGGCGTTCGGGCTCTACCGGATGGCCATCGTGATGGCGGGCTGGGCCGGCCGCGTGGGCGGCTTCGGGTACTACGGCAGCGATGTTATCGCCCGACGGCTGGCGGTGTTGCTGGGACCGAACTGGATGGCCGGGAGCTAGGTGGTCCGGAAATCGCGCGGCGGGAGCGCGTGCGAGGGCTGACGGGAGGGTTCCCGGCTACGGCGCTCGGCGACCGCCTCCGCCACGCGGCGCGCGGCCTGCTCGGCGGCGTCGTCGAGTGGCGGCAATTCGACGCCAGGGCCGTAGCGGCGGCGCAGGGCGGCGAGGATGAGCTCGTCCGCGAGCGCGGGGTTCTTGGGGAGCAGGCTGCCGTGGAGGTAGGTGCCGACGGCGTTCTTGTAGCGCGCGCCTTCCGTGCCGTCCTCGGCGTTGTTGCCGAAGCCGCGCTTCACCCGCCCGAACGGGGTCGCCTTCGGGCCGAGGTAGGTGCGGCCGCCATGGTTTTCGAAGCCGACCACGTCGCCCAGGCCGGTCGCGAGCACGACGTCGCCGATGCAGCGATCGGCGACCGGGCCGGGGTGGCGCGTTTCGAGGTCGAACACGCCGATACCGGGGATGACACCGCCGTCGTGGCCGACGTAGCGGTGCCCGAAGAGCTGGAAGCCGCCGCAAACGGCGAGCGCGGGCAGGCCGTCGTCGATCGCCGCGCGGAGAGCCGGGCCCTTCGCGACGAGGTCATCGGCGATGCGGCGCTGTTCGCGGTCCTGGCCGCCGCCGATCAGCACGAGATCGTAGTCCGCGGGCTCGAACCGGTCGCCCACGTTGATGTCGTCGGCCTCGAGGTCGATGCCGCGGGCACGGCAGCGGTAGCGCAGGGCGATGACGTTTCCGCGGTCGCCATAGATGTTCATCACGTCGGGGTAGAGGTGAGCGAGCCGCAGGCGGTAGGTCATGGAGCAAGCGTAGCACCGGGCGGATTTCGCGGCGGCAAGCAACGGGGTAGCATGTCGCGCACCACATGGAGGGACTGCACACATGAAAGCCGCCGTCTTCCACAGCCCCCAGCAACCGCTGACCATCGAGCAGGTCGAAATCGACAAGCCCATGTCGCACGAAATCGTCGTGCGGACCGTCGCGAGCGGCGTGTGCCACAGCGACCTGCATTTCGTCGATGGGTTCTATCCGTACCCGGCGCCGGCGATCCTCGGGCACGAAGCCGCGGGTATCGTCGAGGAAGTCGGCGACCAGGTGACGTATGTGAAGCCGGGCGACCACGTGATCGCGTGCCTTTCGGTGTTTTGCGGCAAGTGCGAGCAGTGCCTGAGCGGCCGGCCGAACCTTTGCCAGAGCCCGGAGACGCGCCGGGGCATGGGCGACAAGCCGAAGTTCACCTGGAACGGCAACCCCGTGCACCAGTTCCTGAACATTTCGAGCTACGCCGAGCACATGCTCCTGCACGAAAACGCGGTGGTGAAAATCCGCGAGGACATGCCACTCGACCGGGCGGCACTCATCGGCTGCGGCGTGATGACGGGCGTCGGCGCGGTGCTCAACACGGCGAAGATCGAGCCGGGTTCGAGCGTCGCGGTGTTCGGCGCTGGCGGCGTCGGACTCGCGGCGATCCAGGGCGCTCGCATCGGCGGCGCGCGACAGATCATCGCGGTCGACATGGTCGAATCGAAGCTCGCGAAGGCGAAGGAGCTCGGCGCGACGCACGTCGTCGATGCTTCCTCCGGCGACCCGGTGCAAAAGATCATGGAGATCACGGACGGGGGCGCGGAGTACACCTTCGAGGCCATCGGGAACAAGCGTGCGGCGGAGCAGGCCTTCGAATCGCTGGCGCGGGGCGGCACGGCGACCATCATCGGGATGATCCCGGTCGGCCAGAAGATCGAGCTCGACGGGCCGGCGTTCCTTTCGGAGAAGAAGATCCAGGGCTCGACGATGGGCTCGAACCGCTTCCGGAAGGACATGCCGCGGTACGTCGACTTCTACCTGCAGGGCCGCCTGAAGCTGGACGAGATGATCACGCGCACCGGCGGGCTCGAGGACGTGAACGAAGCGTTCCGGGCGATGAAGGCGGGCGAAGTCGCGCGGACGGTGCTGAAGCCCTAGCTGGCTGCTGGCCGCAGGCATGGACGCGGGCACCCGGGAGCGGCGGGTGCCCGCGTTGGGTTACCGGCGTGAACCAGGGAGTTTTCGCGGCGATTCGGAAAGCGCATACTGGCGGGCCATGGCAGGACGCGCGACGCAGGGCTACCTGCTGCTCGCCGACATCAGCGGGTACACGCCGTTCTTCACGGGCACGGAGCTCGAGCACGCCCAGGGCATCCTCGAGGAGCTGACCGCGTTGCTGGTGCAGCGGCTGGGTCCGCCGCTCGAACTGGTGAAGCTCGAAGGCGACGCCGTGTTCTGCCATGCGCGGGCGGGTGCGCTGGCTAACGCCGAACGGCTGCTCGAAGCCATTGACGCCTCGTACCTCGCGTTCCGCCTGCGCATCGAACAGATGCAGCGCAACCCCACGTGTACCTGCCGGGCCTGCGCATCCATCGGTTCGCTCGACCTGCAGTTCGTGGCCCATTTCGGCCAATACCTGCGCCAGCAGGTGGCGGGCATCGATGACCTCGCCGGGCCCGATGTCATTTTCGTGCACCGGCTGCTGAAGAACGGCGTGGTGGAGGCGACGGGCTGGCCGGCCTACGCGCTCCTCACCGCGGCGGTGGCCGAGCGGCTCTCCGGCACGATGCCGTTCGCATCGCACCAGGAGGACGTGGCGGACATCGGGAGCACGGCCTGCGCGGTGTACGACGTGCGCGCGGCCGCCGAGGAGCTCCGGTCCATGCGCCGCGAGGTGGTGACCGCGGATGAGGCGGACTTCGTGGTGCGCATGCACCGTGGAGGCGCCACCACCGGTGGCGTGGCAGTACTGGGTCGAGCCGGAGAAGATGCTGCGCTGGCAGTCGGGCATCACGGGCTGGGACACGCGGCCGAACGACAGGGGCCGCACCGGGCCGGGGGCGGTCTCGCACTGCGAACACGGCGCGGGCGTCTCGCAGATGCTGACCATCGACTGGCGGCCGTTCGAGTACTTCACATACGAGCAGACCGCCCTGCGGAGGAGGCTGATGTTGCCTCCGCCAAATCGCTACACCGTGCTGTTCGAAGAGGACGGCGAGGGCGGGACATGGGTCGAGCTCCGCAGCCGCATGCACAGCCGGGGGCTCCCGACGCGGCTCAAGGTGCTGGCCATGCGGCCGGTGGTCCGGCGCGCCTTCCGCAAAGACGAAGCGCGGCTGAACGCCATCCTCGGGGCAGCGGGGGCGGCGCCGGAGCAGGCGGGCGAAAGCGAGTCGCCCGTGACGAGAATCGCCGGGGCGTAGTCCGCTACTTCGCGAGGCGGGCGGCGGCCGCGCGAGCGATGTCTTCGCCGTCCCCGGCGGGAAGGAGCTCGACGGTTACGCCGCGGCGTTCCCAGGCCTCGGCGAGTGCCTGCGCGAGCCCCGCGAGGCCCGCCTTCGCGGCGCGGTACGCGGCATCCGAGCCAGGGTGGCGGTGGGCGGCGAGCAGGATCGTGCCTCCGCCCTGGCGCTCCATGTTCCGGCCAAAGGCATGCGCGGCGAGGAACGGCCCCGTGAGATTGAGCGCGATCGTGTCCTCCCACTCGTCGGCGGAGAGCTCATCGATGGGCGCGCCGGTGGGCACGTTGTGATTCGCGACCAGCAGGTCGCAGCGCCCGAAGCGGTCCCACACCTCGGCGGCGAACGCATTGACGTCGGTCGACTCGGTGGAGTCGATGACGGAGACGAACTGGTCGGGGCCGATGCTCCAGACTTCGTTCGCGATGGAGTTCATCGCGTAGTCCTGCTTCTGCGAGCGGTCGAGCGTGGCGAGGGCGATGCGGGCGCCCGCCTCGGCGCAGGCGACGGCGATCGCGCGGTCCTCGTCGGTGCCGCTGCCGAAGATCGCAACCACGAGCTCGCCGGGAATCACCCGAACAGCACCATCAGAGCGGGGATGAGGAGCGCAATGAGCACGAGCAGCCCCAGTCCGACCTGGATGGCGTGCCAGTCGCGGCGCTTCTGCTGGCCGGCGTAGTACTGCTGCTCCCAGGAGCCGTCCATCAGGTCCATGTCGCGCTCGTCGGGGCCGAGGTCCGGCTCGTCGCCGTAGCCGCCGCCGAGGGCGATCACGTCATCGTCGTCGTAGGGCGTGGTCACCCGATCAATGGTAGCGCACCCGTCCTTCCGCGGGCTCATCGTCGTCGCGTTCGAAGAGGTCCCATTCGAAGCTCTTCGGCAACGAGAAGTCGGTGAGGCCGATCGTGGCCGATGTGAGCAGGAAGGCCGCGACCGAGAGCGCGTAGGCCCAGTCGTCATCGGTGATGATCATCAGCGCCGCGGCGATGGCCCACCAGAGGATGGCCGATGCGCCCCGGGCCACACCCTGTCGCCCGAGTGGGCGACGCTCGCGGCGGTCAGGAAGGCGAAGACCGAGATCCACGCACCGCTTTCGTCGTTGGCAGCGATGACGGACCCGACGAGCACCCACGGCACCGCCACGCCGAGCCCGGCGAGCCAGGCCGCACGGCGCATCGTGCTGTAGACGACGGCGGCAGTCGAGAGGAAGCTGAAGACGGAGATCCACGCGGCGTCCGGCTCGGTACCGGTCGCGATGGCGGTGCCGAGCCAGATGCCGGCGATGGCGATGAGCCGCGAAATGCCGAGCCGGCGCCACGCGCTCACGCCGATCGCGCCCGACGCCAGGACGGCGAACACGAGCGACCACCAGGCATCGGGCTGGGCGATGATCGCCGGGATCATGCAGGCCCAGATGGCGATGAGCGCAAGCAGCGAGGTCGCCTTGATGGTCACTTCAGGTAGCCGTTCTCATCGCGGATTTCGGGGCCTTCGACGCGCGCCCGGCCGTCGCCGAACTTGCCATCGCGCCAGGCGAGCGCGGCCTTCAGCCCCTGCTCGCCGGCGATGCGGCCGAATTCGCGCACGCTCGGGGCGAGATGGGCGCGGGCGTCGTTCTCGGATGCGAGGCGCTGCATGGTGCGGGCGCCCATGAGTTCGAGGCCGAGGTTGACGATGCGCTTGTTCGCGCTGAGCAGGTCGGTGTCGATCATCGCCATGCGGTCGACGAGCTGTTCGACCTCCTGTTCGAGCAGGTCGGCGGGCACGGACTTGAGCACGAGGCCGATCTTCGCAGCTTCGGCGCCGGTGATGGTGTCGCCGGTGAGGAAGAGGCGCTTCGCCCACTGCGGGCCGCAGTGGTAGAGCCACATGTTGTTGGGCAGCGCGCCCATGGCCCGCGCAGGCGGGAAGCCGATGACCGCATCGTCGGCGGCGATGATGATGTCGCACAGCAGTGCGATGTCGGTGCCCCCGGCGAGGCAGTAGCCGTGAACCTGCGCGACGACCGGCTTGTGCATGTCGAAGATGGCCATCCGCAGGCGCTGAGCACGCTCGAGTTGCCAGGCGTCGTCGTCGAAGGTGCGGCCGCCGCGGTAGACGGCGGTGTACGAGTCGTTCTGGCCGGGGCCGCGGCGGGCGGCCAGCGGCGTCAGGTCGTAGCCGGCGCTGAAGGCACGTCCGTTGCCGCGAATGATGACGGCGTGGACGTTGGTGTCGTTGTCGGCTTCCCAGAGGGCGGCGTTGAGCTCGGTCTGGAGCTCCATGGAGAGGGCGTTCAGCTTTTCCGGGCGGTTGAAGGTGATTCGCGCCCGGCCCTTTTCGACTTCGTAGATGATGGTCTGGAAATCGTTCACGATGCCTCCCTTGTTGCGGAGGCATTCTAGCGGCTCGCGAAGGGCCGCTGCCGAACGAAACGGCCTGCCGGGCCCGCCGGGCCTAACGCGCGGCAGCCGCGAGCCCGGCCAGGCGGGCCTCGACGCGCTCGCAGATGGTGGCGACGTTGTGGTAGCGCTGCACCCACGCGCGGCCTTCGTCGCCGAGCGCCGCGCGGGCGGCGGGGTCGTCGACGTAGCGAATGACCGCATGGGCGATGTCGTAGCCGTCGACGGCGCGGACGAAGGGCGGCGGTTCGGGGTAGGCGCGGTTGTGGGTATACCAGGCGATGACGGGCCGCGCGCAGGCCATCGCCTCGAGTTCGGCCATGCCGGCCACGCCGAGCAGCACCTGACCGACCACCACGCCGTGCCGGTCAATGATCGCCGGGATGTCCGGACGCTGTTGGCGGGGGATGAGCGTGACGTTCGGCAGTTCGGCGAATTGGGGCGCGTACTCACCGGTGTCGTACGCCGTGATGCGGATGTCGGGGCGCTCCGCGGCGAGGCGGCGGCAGGCCTCCAGGATGCGCGGTGCGCCCTTGATGTCGCTCAGGGCGCAGCAGACGAACACGTCCCGGCTTTCGGCGGCGGGCGCGGAGGGGTGGAACGTCACCGAATCGACCGGGTTCGGGAGGAACTCGGCGTCGGGCCGCCTGGCGGTGACGAACGCGGCGAGGTCGGGCGTGGCGTAGTAGACGTGGGCGGCGTGCCGGAGCGCCTGCTCGATCATGGGGCGCGTGAAGGGCGTGATTTCGCGCACGTCGCTGCCGTGGCAATGGAGCACGTACGGGAACTTGCCGAGCACCCCGAGCATGCCGAGGTAGGCGTAGTGGATGTGCACGGCGTCGAAGTTGCCGTCGCGCACCTGCTGGATGATCTGGGCCCACTCGACCGCACGGACCGGCCCGACAACGGGCTTGACCATCCACGGCAGCGAGCCGCCGACGAGCTTCGGCTGGATGAGTGTGACCTCGTGGCCGCGGGCTTCGAGGCCGGCGGCGAGGTCGGATGCGACGGAGGCGATGTCGTTGATTTCGGCGATGCGCATGGCGGGGCGGCGCTAGGCCGGCTCGCGCTCGGAATCGGCCACGCCCTCGCGCACCTGCATGAGCCATTCGAGGCCGTAGATCGCGATCAGCCCGAACACGACGGTAATGGCGATGACGACGGCGACGCGGCCAATCACCGTGCCGGCAACGCCGCCCGAGAACGAGTACGAGGTCTCGACGTCGCTCTGGGCGCCGGTGACGGCGACGCGGGCGTTGTTCAGGCGGACGTAGCTTTCGGCGCGGATTTCGGCGAGCGAGCGGAGGTTCGCAACCTCGGCACGGACGTCGGGCGGGAGTCCGGTATCGGAGAGGTTGGCGCGCTGTTCGGCCACGCTGTCGATAGCCGCCTGGAGCGAGGCGCGGCGGCCTTCGAGCGCGGCCTGAGCCTGGGCGTCCGTCACGGGCGTCCCGAGCACCGCGGACGCAAGCGCCCCGTTGATGTTCCCGCTATCGAGGGCGCCCTGCACTTCGGCGAGCTCGGCCTGGAGCTGCGCGTCCTGGCGGCTCAGTTCCTCGCGCAGCGGGGACCCGCCCTGCGACGCGGGAATCACCAGTTCGTCGAGCGGCAGCTCCGGGTGTTGCGCCTTCAGGGCGTTGTAGGCGTCGGTGTAATTCTTGTCGGCCATGTCGGCCACGGCCTGCTTCTTATCGAGGAAGCGCGTACGAAAGAGGCCATCGAGGGAGGTGTATTCGCGGGTGAAGACGCTGACCCAGGCGGCGCGGTAGGCCTCGGCCTTGGCTTTGTCGTCGTCCTTGACGGAGACGGTGAGGACGCCCCTGGAGACGCCATCGGCCACCGAGATGGGCGCGAGCGAGATGCTGAACCGGGCGTAGTCGAAGTTCGGGTCGCCGATTTCGTCGATGACTTCTTGCTTGAAACGCTCGTCGGTGGTCATGGACTGGGCTTCGAAGATGCGCAGCCCGCGGTCGCCGCCAGCGACAAGGTCCTGCACCACGGTTTCCAGCTGCATGCTCGCGACGGCGTTCGCTTCTCCGGCAACGGAGCCAAAGGCGAGGGCGACGAGGAGGCCGAGGAAAAAGAACGGGATGAAGAGCCATGCCCGCCGGCGGACCAGGTTAAGGTCACGCTGCAATCCGCTGGTAGCCCGGGACATCGGGCCGTATCGTATGGGCAGTTCAGACACCCGGTCAATGTGAACAGATTCACGAGTCTTTCCTTTTGCCCACGACCGAACTTGGCCTGATCGTCGCCGCGCAGTGTGCGCTTCTCGCCGCGGTGGTGGTCCTCCGCGAGCCGAAACTCCTCATCCCCTGCGTGGTGCTCGGGCTGCCGTTCGAATGGGCGGAGACGCAGGCGCTCGACCGGCTCGGCGCGTCCGGAGCGAGCGGCGCCATCCGCTCGCTCATGAACCCCGGGCAGGCCGCGATGGCCGCAACCGTCGTGGTGGCGGCGTTCCGCGCGCGGCACACGCCATGGAAGCTCATCCCGAATTCGAGCGTGCTGCTGCCGCTGCTGCTGATGTTCACCCTGCTCTTCGTTGGCGTCGGCTGGTCGGACAACCCGACGCGGCCGAACAACAGCGTGCTCATCCTGCCGCTCTACCTCGGGTTCATCCTCGCGGCCCCGTCGCTCATCGAGGACCGGCGCGACATCGAACGAATCGTCGCGGCGTTCCTCGCGGCGGCCGCGGTCCTGGCGGCGATTGCTATCGCCCAGCGGCTACTTGGCGTGTTCAACTGGCGGGCCGTGCTGCTGCAGTCGGACGACTACAGCTACCGGTCGAACGCGACGTTCAGCGACCCGAACATCCTGGCGCGGTTCCTGGCGATTTCGATGGCGCTCGCGGCCGGGATGGTGCTGACCACCGGGCCGCGGCGGACAACCGTGTACCTCGCGGTACCCGCGCTGGTGTTCGGCGCGGCGGGCATCGTCGCGACCGCCTCTCGCTCGGGCTGGATCATGCTGTTGCTCTGCGGGTTCCTGATGGTGATGGCGTCGCCCATCTCGCGGTACACGAAGGCGCGGCTCACCATCAGCGCGTTCGGCGGGCTGGGCATCGGGCTCGTGCTGCTCCTCATGCAGGGCGGCACCGACGCCGAGCGGGTGAAGTCGCTGACCCAGGGCGTGAGCGTCATCGGGCAGCGCGAGTTCCTCATCCGCGCCGGCTGGGAGATGTGGAAGGACAACCCGCTCATCGGCGTGGGAAGCGGCAACTACCAGCACTCGCTGCTCGTGAGCTACCTGTGGGTCGTGCCGTCGTGGGCGCGAACGTCGCTTTCGCACACGTCGCTCGTGTCGATCCTGGCCGAGCTCGGCATCGTCGGGATCATTACGTTCGCGTTCGTGTCGTTCCGGGTGTTCCTGGCGGTAATTCGCACCTACTACGCGACGAAGGCGCCCTACAACCGGCTCGTGACGGCGTGGATCGGCATTTCGCTGCTGGGCATCGTGCTGCACAGCCAGTCGGAGGGGCGGCTGCTCGACGAGCCGTTCCTGTGGGTCATGCTGGCGCTGCTCATGGCGATGGAGACCTCGCCGGCACTGGCGGGGAAGGTTGGCGCCCCGCGCTGGTTGTTCGAACCGGCGCAGGAGCCCGCCCCGAGGCCCCGGGCGGCGGCGGAAGCGGGCGGCGCGATGCCGGTGCCAGCCGGGCAGTTCGCAACCTCGGATTAGCAGGGGCCGCCGCTCGCCCTCCCGGACCTCGACGTTCCACTGGCGGAGCTCTTCGCCGCGCTCGACGAGTAGCGCGCAGCCAGCCCTACAATTGCTCCCATGTACACCGTGCTCGCGGGGGGCGTCGGCGCGTCCCGGTTTCTCCAGGGGATGGCCGCGGCTGTTGACCCGGCCGAGGTCGCCATCATTTCGAACACCGGCGACGACGTGGACATGTTCGGACTGCACGTCTCGCCCGACACGGACATCGTGCTCTACGCGCTCGCCGGCGTGGTGAACCCGGAGACCGGCTGGGGCATCGCGGGCGACACCTTCGCCGTCGTCGACCAGCTGCAGCGCTTCGGCTACCCGCGCTGGTTCAACCTCGGCGACCGCGACCTCGCGATGGCCATCCACCGTACGCGGCTCCTGCGCGAGGGCGTGCCGCTGCACGAGGTTGTCGAGAACCTGGCGGCCGCCTGGGGCCTTCGCTGCCGGATTCTCCCGATGTCGGACGCGCCGATACAGACGCGGATCATCGGCCCCGAAGGCAGGGAGCTCGAGTTCCAGGACTACATGGTGCGCCTGCGCACGGAGGTCGAGGTCAATGGCGTGCACTTCGAGGGCGCGCAGCAGGCGGCGCCCGCGCCGGGCGTGCTCGAGGCGCTGAGCGAGGCGCGAGGCGTCGTGCTCGCGCCGAGCAACCCGATCGTCAGCATTGGGCCCATCCTCGCGGTGCCGGGCGTGCGCGAGGCGCTCGCGGGGTCGCCCGCGGTGCGGGTCGCGATCAGCCCGATCATCGCGGGCGAAGTGGTGAAGGGCCCGGCGGCGAAGATGCTCGCGAGCCTCGGGCACGAGGTGTCGGCGCTCGGCGTGGCGCGGCTGTACGAAGGGCTCATCGACGTGATGGTCATCGACGAACAGGACCGCGAGCTCGCGCCGGCGGTCGAGGGGCTCGGGGTTCGCTGCGTGGTGACGGACACGATTATGAGCAGCCCCGAGAAGAAGAAGGCACTGGCCGAAACGGTGGTCCAGGCGATCGCCGACGGGAAACCCTGAGTTGCGAGGCCCGCTGGTGCTGGTACCGGTCAACGAGCCACAGCGGGCGAAGGGTCGGCTGGCAAGTCACCTTTCCCCGGAACAGCGCGTAGCGCTCGCAAGCGCGACACTGCGCAGCGTGTTAGCGGCATGCAAGCAAGCGGGCTTCGAGACCGTGGTGCTGACCGGCGACCCGCTCGTCGGCGAGATTGCCGAAGAGTTCGGTGTGCGCGTGCTGCCGGAGGAGCCCCGGCGGCGCGGGCTCAACGGTCAGCTCGAAGGGGCGCTGGAACGGCTCGATGCGCCGCCGGAGGGCGTGCTGATCCTGCACGCGGACCTGCCGCTCGCGGCCGCGGCCGAGCTCCGGCGGCTCGCCGAAGCGGCGCCCCCGGCGCCGTCGGTGACGCTCGTATCGAGCGATGACGGTGGCACGAACGCGATGCTCCTGCGGCCCCCGGGGCGCTTCCCGCTCGCCTATGGCGTCGGCAGTTTCGAAAAGCACCGGCGGGCCGCGCAGGCGGCGGGCATGACCGTGCAGGTCGTCTCCAGCGAGGAGCTTTCGCTGGACCTCGATACGCCGGCGGACATCGAACGGTTCCGGGCGCGGCCGGGCGCCAGCGAAACGCCGGCGGGGCGCATGATCGCGTCGTTTGGGGCGCCCACAGGAGGCGACGCGTGACCAGGGGGATGCTGGCGATGCTCGCGCTGGCCGCGCTCCTCCTTGCCGCCTGCGGGAAGGAACAGGCGCCGGTCGAGGCACGCCCGACGGCCACGCCAACACTTTCGGCGCCGACCGTTGCGGGCAGCCGCACGGTGAAGGACATGATCGGCCGCGACGTCGCGGTGACCGAGCACGTCGACCGGGTGGTGGCGATGAGCCCCACGGCGCTGCAGTTCGCGGAAGCGCTGGGGCTGGAGGTGCTCGGCCGCCCGAGCGATTCACCGGCGGAGGGCGCCGAGGGCGCACAAACGGTGGGCACGACCATCCTCCCGGACTTCCCGGCCATCGCGGCGCTCAAGCCCGACCTCGTGCTCGCGGACGCGGCGTACCACGGCTCGCGGCTGCGCGACTTCGAACAGTTCCCGTACCCGGTGTTCGTGCTCAAGGCGGGGTCGTACCAGGATGTGCTCGCGGCGACCACCGCACTCGGGCAGGTGACGGGCCGCGACGACCGTGCCGCGGAGGTGAACGCGGACATCCAGCAGCGCGTCGAGGCGGCGAGGGCGGAGGCGACCGGGACGCCGCCGCGGGTGCTCATCCTCACCGGCTCCGGGCGCGAAGTGTACGGCGGGAGCGACGCGACCTACCTGGGCAGCCTCGTCAACCTCCTCGGCGGCACAAACGTGCTTGCGAACGAACCGCAGGGCGCCCCGATCGCGGGCTTCGGGCTGGTGGAGATCACGCAGGTGGCGACCCTCGACCCGGATGTCGTGCTCGTCATTGCATCGGGGCAGGGCGGGCTGGCCGACCAGGTTCGTTCGGCGCCCGAGTGGGCGGAATCGAAGGCGGTGCAGAACGACCGTGTCTTCGAACTCGATACGGCGCTCTATCTGCGCGCGCCCGGCCCAAGCGTGGGCGACGCGGTGGAGCAGCTGGCCGGCATGTTGTACTGACGGTCAGGGGTGCGCCGCGATGAGCGCGGGGGCCGTGAGCAAGATGAACACAAGGAACGTGTCGCCGGTTCGGCGCGGTCCTGCAACGACATGGCCTACCCGCCGGCTTCGGCGGAAAGGAACGTTTCGAGAGCCTCGAACGCTTCCGGCTCGGTGAGGCTCGGCGCGTGGCCGACGCCCGGCACCTCCACCATCTGCGTCCCGGGGAGGGCGTCGATCATCTTCGCGGCGATGTCCGCGCTGAGGCTGTCGCTTTCGGCGCCACGCACGATGAGGACCGGGCACTCGATGCCGCGCCAGGCATCCCACGGGGCCACGGACGGGGGCGGCGGAGGCGCCGGCGGTCTGCGGACGGCGGGGTCCATCTTCCACACGTAGACGCCGCTATCGCTCCGGCGGACGTGCCAGCGGGCGTACTCCATCACCTCGTCTTCGGTGCGGCGGGCAAGGACGGGGCCGTTCTCTTCGCGGTAGTACTTCGCGACCGCCTTCAGGCCGGTGAAGCCCTCGGGCGCGCTGGAGGCCATGGCGAGGATGCGCTGCAGCCCCTCCGGCGCGATATCGGGCCCGATGTCGTTCATCACCACGCGCGTCACCCGCTCGGGGTGGCGGGGCGCGTAGTACATGCTGATCAGGCCGCCCATCGAGGTCCCGACGAGCGCGAAGCGCTGGAGGCCGAGTGCCGCGCGGACGGCTTCGAGATCGGCGACGTAGTTGTCGAAGTGGTAGCCGCCGGGATCGCCCCATTCGGTTTCCCCGCGGCCGCGCACATCGAGGCAGTAGACGTGGAAGCGCTCGGCCAGCTTCTCGGCGACCGCGTCGAAGACGTGCGCCTGCTGCGTGAGGCCATGGATCATCATCACCGCGGGCGTGCCGGGGCTGCCGCGGGCGATGAGGTGGTGCCGCAGGCCGTTCGCCTGTACGAAGATGTCGCGGGTGCCGGGGACGGACACGGACATGACGCGCGCCTCGCATCGCCGCCGGGAGGCGGCCGGATGTCGACGCGATTCTACGCCACCGGAACCGGCGCGTGGCGTGCCCGGGGCTACTGGCGGCGGCGCGGGTCCTTGCGGATACGGCCCCAGGGCTTCCAGATCGCGAGGATGAACGCGATCAGCAGCGCGGCCGGCGAGACGATCGGCGGGAAGATGATGTTGCTCTCATCGAACGTGACCGCGCCGCCCGCCACGAAATCGCGCCCTGCATCGGCGAGCTTGGTGACTTCGGGCCACAGGGCGATCGGGACAAGGCCCGTGAGCACAAGGTTCAGTCCGAGCTTCGTGACCACCCACCAGTGCTTGAAAATGCCCCAGACCGTGCCGTAGCCGAGCAGCAGTCCGCTCGCGAGGCAGACGAGGCCGGTGGTCAGCAGCGGCCAGACCACGAACAGGTCGAGGGCGCGGTAACAGAGCGCCTTCTTGCTTTCGTCGTCGCTGGCGACGGCGGTGAAGACCACGACGGCCATCGCGATATCGAGCCCGAGCCACGCGCCAGCGGATGCGACGTGCACGAGGAGGGTGGCCTTACGAGCGTTGGGGCTCAGCCGCCAGCCGGGTTCGCGGGCAGGGGCCGGGCGAGGGGTTGTCCGGACCTCGCCCGCCGCCGATTGCGACTGTGCTGCCATTAGCGACCCTGTTGCGCGAAGGGAGGCGGGCCGCCGGCAGGGCTCAGATGGATGCCCGCGAGCCGCCAGGCGCCGCCATCGCCATCGCGCACGCAGACTTCGGTAATGCGGAATTCGCCGTTGGACGGGTTCCCCTGGTAGCTGGCCTGCTGCGCCTGCGTCCCGATGACGATGGCGCTGTTCCCGTACTCGCGGATGGAGACGTCCTTCAGTTCGAGCTTGTTGGTCTTGAAGTCGCCCGAGCGGTAGCGGTCGAGCCACTGCTGCTTGTCGAGGACGAACCCCACAGGGCCCACGAGGCGGAAATCGTCGGTGGCGATGGAAGAGAGGGTCTGCGTGTCGCCACGCTGTTAGGCCTCGGCCCACTGACGGGTGAGGTCGCGAACCTGGTCGGTTGCGGTGGTCATCGCGGAATCTCCTTTGCATCGGGTGGCACGCGCGCTGTCTCCCACCTTAGGGACCTGCCAGCCCGGCGCGTCAACCGCCCGAATGGGTAGTCAATGCGGCTGTGACGCTTATGTTGCACAGGTCACAAACCGGTCCCGGGGGCCGAGCGTAGGATGCGGCCCGTGGCGCGACCGGCGCAGGGAGGTGGATAGATGAGCTCGGGCACCGCCGAAGGTTCTCGCACTGCGACGTTCTCGGTTCCCCTGCACGATGCCCGGTCGATGCGGCTCGTGCTGACCGGAGGCGCCACGCGCATCCGCATCGACGCCGACGGCTCGATGGACGACCTCTTCCGCGCCAGCTTCTCGGAGCACATTCCCACCCTGCACTTCGACGGCAGCCGGGTCGAATTTCGCTTCCCGCACGCCTCGTGGTGGCCGGGCTCGTGGTTCTCGCAGCGCGACACGCCGCACGGCGAAATCACGCTGAACGGCCGGGTCGCCTGGGAGATCGCCATTCGCGGCGGGCTCTCGCGGTGCAACGC